>JAPLSD010000460.1 GCA_026398835.1 Pseudomonas sp. | reverse complement strand
CTCGCGCAGACCGCTGGGGCTCTTGCGGGCGAAGGTCTTGAGATGGCCGGTAAGGGCGGCCATGCGCGTCAGCATGTCATCCAGCGGGGTGATGGCTTTGTAGGCGTCGTCTATCCGGCCGTGATCCAGCAGCAGGCGCAAGGTCGCCAACTGCATGCGTTGAGCGGTCAGCGGCTGGTTGATTTCATGGGCCAGCGCGGCGGACATCTGCCCAAGGGCGGCAAGTTTGGCAGACTGCACCAGGCCATCCTGAGCCGTGCGCAAATCGCGAGTGCGTTCTTCCACCAGTTTTTCGAGTTCTTCACGGCTGCGTTGCCGCATGCGGGCCAGGCGCCAGCGCTGGTTGAGAAACAGCAGCAGGAACACCAGCGTCAGCCACACACCGGCCGCTGCGAGCCCGGCGTTGCGGCTGTCTTCGATGGCGGCTTGCGGACGACGCAGCAGGTGCAGGGTCCAGCCTTCGGCGGTCAGCGGCAGTGACTCCCACAGATAGTTCGCGGTTCCGTCCGGCCCCTCGACACGGGCCAGGTAACTGTTCTTGTCGAAGTGCCGGGTGGCGCGATATTGGAGTGGGGTCAGCGGTTGCTTGTCGTATTGCCGGGTGGCTTTGAGCTCAGACCGATCACTCTCCGACAGCGGCTGTAATAGGCGATAACGCCAGCCGGGCTGGTTGGCGATGAAGACGATTCCGCGGGCGTCGCTGACCAGCAGGGTGTCGCTGCCCTGGCGCCATTCTCGCTCAAGTTCCGGGAACTCCAGTTTCACCACCATCGCGCCAAGGAACTCGCCGCTGTCGCTGGTCACCGCGCTGGACAGAAAATAACCGGGAATGCCGCTGGTCACGCCCACCGCATAAAAGCGTCCGGTGCCCTGGCTTCGGGTCTGGCTGAAGTAGGGGCGAAAGCCATAATTGTGGCCGACATAACTGCTCGGCAGCCGCCAGTTACTGGCGGCCACGGCCCGGCCTGTGCGGTCCAGCAGTTCCAGCGTCGAGGACTGGGCAGCGCCGTTGATTTTCTCTAGCTTGCGGTTTAGTGCGTCCTGTTGCTCGGTGCTCACCGGCCCGTTAAGCGCCGAACTCAATTCAGGGTCCAGCGCCAGCACGGAGGGCAGGGCGCGATAACGCTCGATCAAGGTGTGCAGGGAATTGGCGTACAGCGCCAGCTGTTCATTGGCGCGAGCCGCGTCGTCCACCAGCGCTTGGCGTTCGGTATGGCGCATGGCCAGACTGGCAGCAATCACTGCACCAGCAACAATCAGCAGGGTATACAGCGCCAGGCGCAGGGAGCGGGAAGTCGCAAGCATGTGTAGGCGATAGGCAGAAATGGGGGTGGGCACCATACCATGAGCGCAGATGAAGGCCCCGTCGGCAATAAAAAACGGCCGGGCTGTTGATGACAACAGTCCGGCCGTTTTTTAGATCTGGAGGTTTAAGCGCTTACTGCACTTCTACCGCCAGGCTTTCACTGATTTTTTTCTGCCAAATGGCAGGACCAGTGATATGTACCGACTCGCCCTTGCTGTCGACCGCAACGGTCACTGGCATGTCTTTGACGTCGAACTCGTAGATCGCTTCCATGCCCAGTTCGGCGAAGGCCACCACGCGGGATTTCTTGATCGCTTGCGCAACCAGATACGCGGCGCCGCCAACGGCCATCAAGTACACGGCTTTGTGGTCCTTGATCGCTTCGATCGCTGTCGGGCCGCGCTCGGATTTGCCGATCATGCCCAACAGGCCAGTCTGCTCGAGGATCTGCCGGGTGAACTTGTCCATCCGCGTGGCGGTGGTCGGACCCGCAGGACCCACCACTTCTTCGCGCACTGGATCGACCGGGCCGACGTAGTAGATGAAACGACCCTTGAGGTCCACCGGCAAGGTTTCACCCTTGTTCAGCATTTCGACCATGCGCTTGTGCGCAGCATCGCGACCGGTGAGCATTTTGCCGTTGAGCAGGACGGTTTCGCCCGGCTTCCAGCTCTGCACATCTTCAGGGGTCAGGGTGTCGAGATTGACCCGACGAGCCGACGGGCCGGCTTCCCAGACGATTTCCGGGTAGGCGTCCAGCGGTGGCGCTTCCAGCGACGCCGGGCCGGAACCGTCGAGCACGAAGTGTGCGTGACGGGTGGCGGCGCAGTTAGGGATCATGCACACCGGCAGGGACGCGGCGTGGGTCGGGTAATCCATGATCTTCACGTCGAGCACGGTGGTCAGGCCACCCAGGCCCTGGGCGCCGATGCCCAACTGGTTGACCTTCTCGAACAGCTCCAGACGCATCTCTTCGATACGGTTGGATGGGCCGCGCTTTTTCAGCTCGTGGATGTCGATGGATTCCATCAACACTTCCTTGGCCATCACTGCGGCTTTCTCGGCGGTGCCGCCGATGCCAATGCCGAGCATGCCCGGTGGGCACCAGCCAGCGCCCATTTCCGGAACGGTTTTCAGCACCCAGTCAACGATCGAATCGGACGGGTTGAGCATGGCCATCTTCGATTTGTTTTCGGAGCCGCCACCCTTGGCCGCCACGTCCACTTCCACAGTGTTACCCGGGACGATGGAGTAGTGGATGACCGCCGGGGTGTTGTCCTTGGTGTTTTTACGAGCACCCGCCGGGTCGGCGAGGATCGAGGCACGCAGGACGTTTTCCGGCAGGTTGTAGGCGCGACGCACGCCTTCGTTGATCATGTCGTCCAGGCCCATGGTCGCGCCATCCCAGCGCACATCCATGCCAACGCGTACAAACACGGTCACGATGCCGGTGTCCTGGCAGATCGGGCGGTGGCCAGTGGCACACATGCGCGAGTTGATCAGGATTTGCGCCATGGAATCGCGGGCTGCCGGCGACTCTTCACGCAGGTAGGCCTCGTGCATGGCCTGGATGAAATCCACGGGATGGTAATAGGAAATGAACTGCAGGGCGTCAGCAACGCTCTGAATCAGGTCGTCTTGCTTGATCACGGTCATGAGTCGCGCTCCTCTATAAGACGGGAACATTTAATAGGTGCCTTCAGTCTGGTTGGATCTGGTCACTGAAAACACCTTTTAAGGCACGCCGGGCATGCTGGCGCGACGCTAAAAAGGCGCGGCAGTATAACGCGCCCAAGGCTTGGGTACACCCGCTGGTAGATAAACGAAAGTCGTATAAGAGAAGCTATGGCAGGGAATGCCTATGCTAAGGATATTCCTGTGGTGGAGAGATATCAGTGTTCGACCGGTCATCCAAAAATTGAATAGTCATTTTTGGGCCACGACACTAAAGTGGCACGAGGCCTGTAGGGTAGGAAACCCGGTTCAGCCTCCTTTTGCACAGTGAGTCAAAGATTGACCCATAAAGCCATACAGAGTCTGTTGCTCAAGCGCTTTACCCTCGCGGCGGGCACCTATGGGCTGGCATTGCTGCTGCTGTGGCTGGCCATTCTCAGTGGTCACTATCGCGCCTCAATGAGCAGCGCAGTGATTGCCACGGTACTGGTGGTGCTCAGTCAAGCGACCTTGTTCGCGGCTTTTCTCAGCGGGCGCAATCTGCGTTTTACCGACCCCAGCCTGACTGAACTGCAAATAGTACTGGGCCTTGGCTGGCAAACCTGGTTCATCGCCCAGCTCGACATGGCTCGCGGCGCGTTTCTGGTGTTCTACGTGCTGATCCTGCTGTTCGGTCTGTTTCATTTACCGCGCCGGGCATTCATGCGCTGTGCGGCGCTGGTTTTCTTCAGTTTCGCCGGAATCAATCTCTGGGAAGGCTACCACTTCGAGTTGGCCGATCCCGCGCTGGCGGCGCTGCAGGTCTGTGTGTTGTTTATCGTTCTGGTGTGGCTCACCTTTTATGCCAGTTACGTCCAGACTTCCCGCCAGCGCATGCGTCAACGGCGCTTCGCGTTGCAGGCCCATCAGGACACCCTGCGCGGGATGATGCGCCAGCTCGAAGACCTGGTGGCCACCGACGAACTCACCGGCCTGTTCAACCGCCGGCATTTTCTACGCCTGGCCTCCCGCGAATTGCGCAGCATGGACGCCGATGTGATCCACGGCCTGGCGCTGATCGATCTGGATCATTTCAAACGAATCAATGATCTTCACGGGCATGCGGCGGGTGATCAGGTGTTACAGGCATTTGCCGCCGTCGCCACCGCCTGCCTGCGCGACGGCGATGTACTGGCCCGTTACGGCGGTGAAGAATTTGTCGTGTTGTTGCCAGATTGTGATGCCGAGCGCCTGACCTCCTGCTGCGAGCGTCTGCGCATCGCCTTCACCGATGTCGAGTTGGTCGGCCTGAGCGTGCAAGGCCTGAGCCTGTCGGCGGGGATGACCTTGCTCGAGCTGGGCGATGACCTGGATGAGGCCCTGCAGAGCGCGGATCAGGCGCTTTATCGCGCCAAGCGAGACGGCCGTAACCGTTGCGCGGCGGCCTGGGAAAACGTCGATGCCTGAGTTACGGGTGGGTGAACGACAGTGGTCGGTGGCAGCGGGGAGCAACCTGCTCGACGCCTTGAACCAGGCCGGTGTCGCGGTGCCTTACAGCTGTCGCGCCGGCAGTTGCCACGCGTGCCTGGTGCACTGCGTTCAAGGCAGGCCGAGCGATAGCCGACCCGATGCGTTGACCGATGAGCAGCGTCAGCGCGGCTGGCGGTTGGCCTGCCAATGTCAGGTCGTCGAGGATTTGCAGATCGAAACCTTCGATCCCGTGCGCGATGGGCTGCCGGCTGAGGTGGTGGGTGTCGATTGGCTGTCCATGACGGTACTGCGCCTGCGTTTGAAACCCGAGCGCCCCTTGCGCTATCGGGCCGGGCAGCATTTGGTGTTGTGGACGGGCAGTGGTGTGGCACGGCCATATTCGCTGGCCAGCTTGCCGGAGGAAGACCGCTTTCTCGAGTTCCACCTGGATTGCCGGTACAGCGGTGAGTTCAGTGACGCGGCCCGCCAACTCAAGATCGGTGAGCCGCTGCGCCTCGGCGAGCTGCGCGGTGGTGCCCTGCATTACGACCCGGACTGGCAAACCCGGCCGCTCTGGCTGCTGGCGGCAGGCACCGGTCTTGGGCCGTTGTTCGGCGTGCTGCGTGAGGCCTTGCGTCAGGATCATCAGGGCGCCATCCGTGTTATTCACCTGGCCCATGATGCCAGCGAGCATTATCTGGCCAAACCCTTGGCGGCGCTGGCTTCAAACCGTCCAAACCTGACGATTGAGCTGCTGACGGCGGCCGAGTTACCAACGGCTCTGGCGCAACTGCGGCTTGTTTCCCGGCAAACCGTGGCCTTACTTTGCGGAAGTCCCGACAGCGTTGACACCTTTTCCCGACGTCTGTACCTGGCGGGGTTGCCGCGCAATCAACTGCTGGCCGACGTATTTCTGCCCCGTGGTTGAGCGCTGATTTTCATTCGCGAGACCCACCATGACTGTGGGAGCGGGCTTGCCCGCGAAGACGTCAGCTGCGCCAGCGCAGGTTTCTGGATAGGCCTGGCAATCAGCCTCGCCAACTCTGTGTCTAGTTGTCTGGATTGAGCAGTAACTTGGCCGCCATGATGCAGCAAACAATGATCAAGAGCGGCTTTATGATTCGCGGACCGAAACGTACCGCGCATCGTGCACCTAATTGTGCTCCTATGAACGCTCCCATTGCCATGCTCAGGGCAATGGGCAGAATGATGGTGCCCTTGATGGAAAAAATAATCAGCGCGCCGATGTTGCTTGAGGCGTTCAGCAGTTTACTGTTCGATACGGCGCGTAAAATTCCCTGGCCCATCAAAAGTACGAACGCGACCATGAAGAACGAGCCCACACCTGGCCCGAAGACACCGTCATAGAAACCCACCAAAGGTGCAATCGTCACGGAAAAAACCAGAAGGCTGATTTTCGCTTTCTTCTGGGTATTGTCGAGTTTGGGGGTCACTGCGAAATAGATTGCGACGGCTATCAGAAGAATCGGCACGATTGCCTCTAATACAGCACGTGGCACTACGCTGACCGATAAGGCGCCAAGGGCTCCTCCGCACAGGGCCATAATCGCCATTGGCCAACCGTTACGCCATTCGATAATGCCTTTTCGGGCAAACGCTACCGTCGCCGAAACCGTCGCTGAAGCGGCCTGAAGTTTGTTAGTCGCTAGCGCGGCCAGAGGGTCTATACCCGCAATCAGCAGGGCTGGTAAGGTAATCAGGCCGCCGCCGCCTGCTATAGCGTCAAAAAATCCGGCAACCATTGCAACAGCCGTGAGGCTCATGATGATGGATAGATCAATACCGCCCATGATGATTCCTTACTATTCTTCGAATTGGCGCATGACCGGGAAATTATCCCTGGACTAAAAGAGGGTCGTTGCTCAATACAGTCGGGGCGGCGAAGCGTGAGTAGCCAAACAGTCGAACAAGCAGGCGGCGGTTATCTTCAATCACATCGCGGCAGTGTAATGCCCGGCAGTTGTTAATGAGCAGTGCAGTCGTGGGTTGCAAAAAAAACTTCACTGTTTCGGCGCGTTCAATTTCTTCACGGAAGCGATTCAAGGCTTCTTTGGCAATATCGCTTGCGTGTTGACTGGTCGAAAAGCGATAAGTGTTGTATCGCAACGCAAATGAACCATTTTCGTCGAAATCGAGAATGGATACATCGAGTCCGTCTTCCCCTTTTCCAGTAACGAAAGAATCGCTACGTGAATAGTTGAACGAACTGGAGGT
>JAPLSD010000766.1 GCA_026398835.1 Pseudomonas sp. | reverse complement strand
TATCGCCGTGCTGATGCAACGCGGCCACCAGGATCTGTTGTTTCCGGGCATCGTTAGCCGCAGCCACGAGAACTTCATCAGCATCAGTTTTTCGGAAATGTCGGTGCAGCAGAAAATCGACTTCGTGCAGTGCACCTTTGCCCGTGCCAATGCCTGGCTGGACTGGGGTGGGGATTTCATCCCGGACCAGCCATTGAACAGTTTCATCGAGATTCTCAAGCTCGGTGGCCGCGGTTACCGGCAACCGTTCCATTACCTGCCGGCCGGGGTCTGGCGTCTGGTCAGTCCGCAGCTGCGCCTGCTGCGCTGGCTGGGCAGTTATCTGCCGCATAGGCCAACCTCGTCTTCCAGTGCCTCCAGCAAAGAAGTGAGCACACCATGAACCACACGTTCAGAAAACTCCTTTTTGCCAGCCTGGTGCTCCTGGCCTTCGATGGCAGCCAGGCTCAGGCCCAGACGCCATCCAACTCAATGCGTACTGACGCGGCTCAGTCGGTCAACGGCCTCCCGAGCTGGAACAGCTCGCTCAGCTTCGAGCAGCTCGGACGGACCGGCGATAGTTTGTTGCTCGGCATCCACAACATTGACCAGATCGAGTTCAGCATGCGCCGTGACCGAATCGCCAGCGATGTTCGGTTGCAACTGGAATACACCCCTTCGCCGGCCTTGTTGCCACTGCTGTCGCATCTGCGGGTGTACCTCAATGACGTGCTGATGAGTGTTGTGCCAATCGAGAAAGATCAGCTGGGGCGCAAGACCGTTCAACAGGTCGCCCTCGATCCACGTTTGATCAGCGATTTCAACCGGGTGCGCCTGGAGTTTATCGGGCACTACTCCGACGTGTGTGAAGACCCCGCCAACAGCGCGTTGTGGCTCAACGTCAGCCGTGCCAGTCACGTGGTCATCCAGGAGCAGGCTTTGACGTTGAAGAATGATCTGGCCAATTTCCCGTTGCCGTTCTTTGATGCTCGCGGGCAGGGCAGGGCCGTTGTGAATATGGTATTTGCCACGTCACCGACCTTGGGTGAGCAGCGTGCGGCGGGCATCCTGGCATCCTATTTTGGCAGCCTGGCGAGCTGGCGCGGCACTCAGTTTCCGGTGCTGTTCGACCAGTTGCCGACGGTCAATGAAAACAATCGGGCAATGCCGTCGATTGTCTTCGCCAGCAACGACCATCGACCAACATTGTTGGCGGACCTGCAGAAGTATCCCTTGGTCCAGGCGCCAGTTGTGCAAATGATCGACAACCCCGCCGACCCTTACAGCAAGGTCTTGCTGGTACTGGGACGCAATGAAGAGGACCTGACGGCCGCAGCGCGCGCACTGGCGTTGGGCGGCAAGCTGTTTGGCGGTTCGCAAGTGACCCTGGACAACGTCTGGCAGTTGCAGCCGCGCCAACCTTACGATGCGCCGAACTGGATGCGCACTGACCGCCCAGTGCGCTTCGCCGAACTGATCAAATACCCCGAGCAATTGCAGGTCAGCGGTCTGCGGCCACCACCGATTTCCCTTGAGGTAAAGCTGCCGCCGGATCTGTTTGTCTGGCTCAACCGAGGTATTCCGTTACAAACCAAATACCGCTACACCGCCCCCTCAACCGATGACGCGTCGCAGCTCAATATCAGCCTCAACAATCAGTTCATCAGCAGTTTGCCCCTGCTCAAGAGCAGTAGTAATCAACTGAATGGATTGAGCCTGACGATGCTGTCCGATGAGTCGATCAGCGCCAGCGACAAGCTGTTGGTTCCGGCGTTGAAGATTGAAGACCGCAACACCCTGCGTTTCGACTTCAACTTCGCCAGTACCGTCAGCAGTGCTCAGCGTGGTCGTTGCCAGACGTCCCTGCCGGCCGCCAATCAGGCGGTGATCGATGAAGAATCGACCATCGATCTTTCCGGCTACTACCACTTTATTGCGATGCCGGACCTCAAAGCGTTCGTGCGCAGCGGTTTCCCTTACAGCCGTATGGCCGACCTGTCGGAAACCCTGGTGATGGTGCAAAACCGGGGCAGTGCCACACAAATCAGTACCCTGCTCGAAACCCTCGCAGGGATTTCAGCACACACAGGCTTGCCAGCCTTTGGTCTGCGCCTGTCAGACGACTGGAGCGCGGTGAGCAAGGTCGATGCCGACCTGCTGGTATTGGGTTCGATGCCCAAGGAGCTGCGCAGGAGCCCGGACCTGACACGGCTGCTTGATCATACTCGAGCCTGGATATCGAATCCTTTGAGTCAGCAAGCGGGGGGATTCTCGGCGTATGCGGGGGAGCGGGGTGATGAACGCAATCCGGGTAGCAATCCGGCAGAGGTGTTCACTGGCGCGCCGATCGCTGCGATTGTTGGTCTGCAGTCACCATTTTATTCCCAACGCAGCATTGTTGCCTTTCTGGCCAGCAATGATGGCGACTACCAACTGCTGCGTGAACTCCTCAATGACAGCGGAAAAATGGACGCGATGACCGGCTCCGTGGCGCTGATCCGCAGCAGTGGCGTCAGCAGCTGGCGGGTGGGTGAACAGTACTTCGTCGGGTATCTGCCGTGGTGGCTGCTGCTGTGGTTCCAGCTATCCGGGCATCCGATGGTGCTCGCCGCGATGACGGCCATCAGCATGCTGCTCGGTGCCTTCCTGCTGTGGCGTGTCCTGCGCTGGGCAGCGCACCGACGTCTGGCGGATGATCAGTGAGTCTAATTAAAGAAATGTGCGCGCTTGCGCTAGCGCTGGGCGTTGCTGGGCTGGCGAATGCTGACCCCTGTAACTGGCCAGCCTGGGACAGCTACAAGCAAGCGTTATTGAGCAAGGAGGGTCGTGTTATCGATCGCTCCACGGGGCAAGAGCTCACCACCTCGGAAGCCCAGGGCTATGGGATGTTTTTCGCCTTGCTGGCCAATGATCGGGAAAGCTTCGCTCGAATGTTGCGCTGGACGCAGGACAATCTCGCCGCGGGTGACCTGAGCCGACACTTGCCAGCCTGGCAATGGGGCAAAAATCAGGACGGTTACTGGCAGGTGCTCGATAGCAACAATGCTAGCGATGCCGACTTGTGGATCGCCTACAGCCTGCTCGAAGCCGGTCGTCTCTGGCTGCAGTCGGACTATTCGACACTGGGCCGCAATATGCTCAGGCGTAGCGCCGCGCAAAGCCTGCGCAAGCTGCCAGGGCTAGGCGTGATGTTGTTGCCGGGTGACTTTGGCTTCGAGACTGCAGGTGCCTGGCGCCTGAACCCCAGTTACTTGCCATTGCAATTGCTGGCGCGTTTCGGCCAAGAGGCGCCGATCTGGGCCGAATTGGCCGACAACACTCGGCGACTGTTGCTCGAAGGCTCACCCAAAGGCCTGGCCCCCGACTGGTTGCTCTGGCAGGCGGGGCAGGGTTGGGTGGCGACCCCTGGTAAAGGCAGTGGCGGAAGTTACAACGCGATCCGGGTGTATCTGTGGCTTGGCATGCTGGCGCCGGATGCACCCGGGCGGGCCGATTTGTTCAAACACTTCCTGCCGATGATCGAGGCCACCGCGCAGCAAGGCTTCCCGCCCGAGTATGTCGACAGCACCACGGGTGCCAGGGCCGGTATCGGTCCCGTCGGCTTTTCCGCCTCCTTGTTGCCGATGTTAGCCAGTGACCCCAAGGCCAGTGCTGCACTGAAGGTTCAGCGTGAGCGCCTGCATCAGGAACCACCTCAGGCCGATGCCTATTACAACCGGTCGCTGGCGATGTTCGGTCAGGGCTGGGATGAGCGTCGTTATCGATTCGACAAACAGGGCCGGCTTATGCCGAGCTGGGTTGACTCATGCAAAAAATAACAACGTTGGGACTGTTGTTCAGTTGTCTGTCGGGTGCTGCATTGGCCCAACCACTGAGCACGAATGATCAGCAGCAATGGTTGTTGGGGCAAGTTCGAATGGGGGAGGCGTCTTATCGCGATGACCTTGTGCGTGACTCCCTGGCACGTCTGGAACTGATCGCGCCCAATGATCCTGAAGTTCTGCTGGCGAAGGTCCGTCAGGCCTTGCAGCAGCAAAATAAGGTATTGGCCGAACAACGCGTGGCGCAATTACGCAGCCAGGCACCGGATTCGCCAGCACTGCAACACGCGCAGGACTTGCTCATGCTGCAAACCCCGGAAGGGCAGAAGCGCTTGCAGGAAGCTCGTCTGCTGGCGGCGGCGGGGCGCGCCGAAGAGTCGGCCAGGCTTTACGAGCAGTTGTTCGACAAGGGTCCGCCAGACTTCATCACGACGATGGAGTTTTGGAGTGTTCGTAGCAATATCCCCGCACAGCGCGACCTGGCCATCGAACGATTGCATGAGTTGGACCAGCAGTACCCTGGCAACCTCGAATTGCAGAAGCTAATGGACAGGTTGCTGAATGCGCAAAGGCGTGATGCGGAGCGGGAATATAAAAAGCTGCTGGATTTGCCGATGGACAGCAAAAGTGCCCAAGCCTGGCAGGAATTCATCGATCACTACCCTTATCAGCCAATCAAGGACGATGCCAAAAATCAACTGCAGCACCAGCAGCAACTGCTGAACGATCCTGCCTGGCGGGCCGGTATTGCCGGTAAGAAACTACTCGATGACGGCAATAACGCCGGCGCCGAGGTCGAGTTGCGCCGAGCGTTGCTCAACTATCCCAAGGACGCCAGTTTGCTGGGTTCACTGGGTATTGCCCTGATGCGCCAGAAGAAATACGAAGGCGCCTAT
>JAPLSD010000604.1 GCA_026398835.1 Pseudomonas sp. | reverse complement strand
CCAGCGCATCCGCACGCCTTCGACAGTCAGTTGAGTCTTCTCCGCCGGTTCGCGGCCGGCGAGGGTCAGTTCAAGCAGTTTGCCGAGGGCGAGCATAGAGCGATTTCCTTAGTGGTCGTGTGCGCAATCCGGGCCGTGCACGTGGTCTTCGTCACCGATTTCAGCCGGTTCCATTTCCAGTTGCAGACTTACCAGATTAGTCGCCAATGGGCGCAACAGTATGTTGGCGTATTCAGCGTCGCCTTCTTCAACATCCACGCCGATCAGCAACTGGCCGCGGCCATCGTGCTGAATCCACAATTCCTTGCCTTGCCACATCACCGCAACGCGGGTGCAGGAAGTTTCCAGCTGAGTGCCGTCGGTGTCTTCAAGGATCAGCTGCAGGGTATCGCTCATTATTACGCTCTCATCTGGAAATAAAGCTACGCGCCCGGCTCTGCTTGAACCGAACGCGGGCTTTCAATTGATCTGGAATGGATAAACCGCGCCCAGTTTAAGGATTTGCGTCAGTTCATCCAGTGCCGTCCGGCACTCAAGCAACAATTGCGGGTCCGCCAGATCGGTTTCGCTCAAGCGGTCGCGGTAGTGCTTGTCGACCCATTGGGTCAGCGTGTCGTACAACGGCGCGGTCATGATAACCCCTGGGTTGACCGCCGCCAGCTCGGTTTCATTCAGCGCGACACGAAGACGCAGGCACGCCGGGCCACCACCGTTCTGCATACTTTGCTTGAGGTCAAAGACTTTCACTTCACGGATCAGACCACCCGAGCTGGTCAGCCCTTGCAGGTACTGCCAGACGCGGTCGTTGTTCTGGCACTCTTGCGGCACGATCAACAGCATCGAGCCGTCGGCGCGCGACAGCAGCTGGCTGTTAAACAGGTAGGAACGCACAGCGTCTTCTACCGACACTTGGGAGCGCGGCACACAGATCGCTTTGAAATTACCGCCGCGCTTGGCCAGCTTGCCCTGCAATTCAACCAGCATCTGTTCGGTGTCGAGGAACGCGTCCTCGTGATAGAACAGCGCCTCGCCGTTGCCCACCGCGATCACGTCGTTATGGAATACGCCCTGATCGATCACCGATGGATTCTGCTGAGCGTAAACCACACCGTCATCGCTCAAGCCGTGCAGGCGCGCGACCGCTTGCGAAGCTTCAAGCGTCTGGCGCGCCGGGTACTTTTGCGGTGCCGGGTAGCGAGTATCAAAGGCACTGCGACCGAACACGAAGAACTCGACACCGGCCTCGCCGTATTCACGGCAAAAGCGTGTGTGGTTGGCCGCGCCTTCGTCACCGAACTGTGCCACTGCCGGCAACGCGGCGTGGTGGGCGAAGTGCTTCTGGTCAGCGAACATCGCCCCCAACACACGGCTGGTGGTCGGGTGCTCGATGCTGCGGTGGTATTTGCAGTTGAGGTTGGCGGCGGTGAAATGCACGCGACCGTCAGCGGTGTCGGCGCTTGGGCTGACTGTGGCGGCGTTGGCCACCCACATGCTCGAGGCCGAGCAACTGGCGACCAGCAACGGCATCGCCTGCTTGGCGGCTTGCTCGATCACTTGAGCATCGCTGCCGCTGAAACCCAGGTTACGCAGTCCCGCCACATCCGGGCGTTCTTGCGGAGCCAGGACGCCTTGCTGAAAGCCCATTTCCATCAGCGCTTTCATTTTCGCCAGGCCTTGCAGCGCAGCTTCCTTGGGATTGGAGGACTGCTGGCTATTGCTCTGGGACGCGACGTTGCCGTAGGACAGGCCGCCGTAGTTATGGGTCGGCCCCACTAGACCGTCAAAATTGACTTCATAGGATTTCATCAGCGAGGCTCCACGAATCTGTTGTTATAGGCATCTAGTAACTGTTCAGTGCGACCGAGTCGCGGCCATCGTCGGATCGCCGCCCGGAGCAAGCTCGCTCCCACAGGGGTTTTGCATCGTCCTTGTGGGAGCAGGTTTGCCATTTCCACAGGTACAGTGCAGCTCTTGTGGGAGCGGGCTTGCCCGCGAAAAGGTCACCGCTTACGAAAGCCGTACACCGGGCGTCAACGCCGTCGGCAACGTCAGGCTCGGTGTTTCCAGCGAGGCCACCGGGTACGCGCAGTAATCCGCCGCGTAATAGGCACTGGCGCGATGGTTGCCCGAGGCACCCACGCCACCGAATGGTGCGCTGCTCGCTGCACCAGTCAGTTGCTTGTTCCAGTTGACGATACCTGCACGGCTTTCCAGCCAGAACTGCTGATAACGCGCTTCGGAATCCGACAGCAAACCAGCCGCCAGACCGTATTGAGTATCGTTGGCTTCAGCGATCGCTGCTTCAAAATCCGCGTAGCGGATCACTTGCAGCAATGGACCGAACAGCTCCTCATCAGGGCGATCAGCCACGGCGGTCACATCGAGAATGCCTGGAGTCAGCAACGCGGCCTGGGCCTGCGGCTGGGTCATTTCCAACAGCGCCACAGCGCCGTTACCGAGCAAGTGTTCCTGGGCATCCATCAACGCACGGGCGGCGCCGAGGGAAATCACCGAACCCATGAACGGCGCTGGTTGCTGGTCGAACGCACCGACTTCAATCGTCGAGCTGACCGCCACCAGACGCTCCAGCAGTGTGTCGCCCCAGGCGCCTTGCGGCACCAGCAAGCGGCGAGCACAGGTGCAACGCTGACCGGCAGAAATAAAGGCCGACTGAATAATGGTGTAAACCGCTGCGTCGAGGTCAGCGACCTGATCGACCACCAGCGGGTTGTTGCCACCCATTTCCAGCGCCAGGATCTTGTCCGGGCGACCGGAGAACTGTTGATGCAAATGATTGCCGGTGCGGCTGGAACCGGTGAAGAACAAACCGTCGATGCCCGGATTGGCCGCCAGAGCGATCCCGGTTTCGCGAGCGCCTTGCAGCAGGTTCAGGACGCCAGCCGGCAAACCGGCTTCGATCCAGCACTTGACCGTCAGCTCGGCGACTTTCGGGGTCAGCTCGCTGGGTTTGAACAGCACACTGTTACCGGCCAGCAACGCCGGAACGATATGACCGTTCGGCAAGTGGCCCGGGAAGTTGTACGGGCCGAACACCGCCACCACACCGTGTGGCTTGTGGCGCAATACGGCAGTGGCGTCGCCCAATGGGCCGCTCTTCTCGCCGGTACGCTCGCGGTAGCTTTGCACCGAGATGGCGATCTTGTTGACCATGCTGGTGACTTCGGTGGCCGATTCCCACAGCGGCTTGCCGGTTTCTTCACCGATGCAGCGGGCCAGTTCGTCGGCGTGGCTTTTCAGGCTCGCGGCGAAGGCTTCCAGCACACTGATGCGATCTTCCAGCGAACGCTTGGCCCAGGCTGGAAACGCCT
>JAPLSD010000223.1 GCA_026398835.1 Pseudomonas sp. | reverse complement strand
CCGACCATGTGGCAACCCAGAACCTTGTCGGTCTTGGCGTCTACCACCAGCTTCATCAGTGTGCGCTCCTGACACTCGGTCATCGTCAGCTTCATTGGCCGGAAACGGCTTTCGAAAATCTGCACGGTGTAGCCGTCTTCTCTGGCCTGCTCTTCAGTCAGGCCGACAGTACCGATATTCGGCAAGCTGAACACCGCCGTCGGGATCATCTTGTAATCCACCGGGCGGTATTGCTCGGGCTTGAACAAGCGTCGCGCCACGGCCATGCCTTCAGCCAAGGCAACCGGTGTCAGCTGAACCCGGCCAATCACATCGCCGATGGCCAGAATCGACGGTTCACTGCTTTGGTACTGTTCATCGACTTCGACGAAACCGCGCCCATCCAGTTTCACCGCAGTGTTTTCCAGGCCGAGATTGTCCAGCATCGGACGGCGACCCGTGGCGTAGAACACGCAATCAGTCTCCAGTTCGCGACCATCCTTGAGCGTCACTTTCAAACTGCCATTGGCTTGCTTGTCGATGCGTTCGATATCCGCGTTGAACTGCAGATCCATCCCGCGCTTGGTCAACTCTTCCTGCAAATGCGTGCGCACCGCACCATCGAAGCCGCGCAAGAACAGATTGCCGCGATACAACAGCGTGGTTTCCGCACCCAGACCATGGAAGATCCCGGCGAACTCGACCGCGATATAACCGCCGCCCACCACCAGAACGCGTTTGGGCAGCTCTTTGAGGAAGAACGCCTGGTTGGAACTGATGGCATGTTCGTGACCCGGGATATCCGGAATCTGCGGCCAGCCACCCGTGGCAATCAGAATGTGTTTGGCAGTAAAACGCTGACCATTGATTTCCACTTGGTGCGGGTCGATCAGCCTGGCGTGACCTTCATGAAGCGCTACGCCGCTGTTGACCAGCAAATTTCGATAGATACCGTTCAATCGGTTGATTTCGCGGTCCTTGTTGGCAATCAGCGTCGGCCAATCGAATTCGGCCTCTCCCGGCGACCAGCCAAAACCCTGAGCCTGCTCAAAGTCTTCAGCGAAGTGAGCGCCATACACCAACAGCTTTTTCGGCACGCAACCCACGTTGACACAGGTACCGCCCAAATAGCGGCTCTCGGCTATCGCTACTTTCGCGCCAAAACCGGCGGAAAAACGTGCAGCGCGAACACCGCCGGAACCGGCACCAATCACATAAAGGTCAAAATCGTAGGCCATTTCAATCTCCTCGGCAGGCCACAAGCATAACCGCTGCGGCCTTTTTGGGCAGCGCTGCGAGCTATATGGGGCCGGAAAAAGAAAAAGCCACCCGAAGGTGGCTTTCAGAACAGAACGGTGAAGCGCTATCAGTAAGCCTTGCCCGTCTTGTAGAAGTGTTCGAAGCAGAAGTTGGTCGCTTCGATGTAGCCTTCAGCACCACCGCAGTCGAAACGTGTGCCCTTGAACTTATAGGCAATCACACAACCGTCCTGCGCCTGCTTCATCAGGGCGTCGGTGATCTGGATCTCGCCACCTTTGCCCGGCTCGGTTTCTTCGATCAACTTGAAGATGTCCGGGGTCAGGATGTAACGACCGATGATCGCCAGGTTGGACGGGGCATCTTCAGGCTTTGGCTTCTCGACCATGTTACGTACGCGATACAGGTCATCACCGATCAAATCGCCGGCGATCACGCCGTATTTGTGGGTTTCCTGCGGGTCGACTTCCTGGATCGCTACGATCGTGCAACGGTATTGTTTGTACAGTTTGACCATCTGGGTCAGTACACCGTCGCCTTCCAGGTTGACGCACAAGTCGTCCGCCAGCACTACCGCGAACGGTTCGTCACCGATCAGTGGACGACCCGTCAGAATCGCGTGGCCCAAGCCCTTCATTTCAGTCTGACGAGTGTAGGAGAACGAGCACTCATCAAGCAGCTTACGGATGCCGACCAGGTACTTTTCCTTGTCGGTGCCCTTGATCTGGTTTTCCAGCTCGTAGCTGATGTCGAAGTGGTCTTCCAGGGCACGCTTGCCACGACCAGTAACAATGGAAATTTCTGTCAAACCAGCGTCCAGCGCTTCTTCTACGCCGTACTGGATAAGTGGCTTGTTCACCACTGGCAGCATTTCTTTAGGCATGGCCTTGGTCGCTGGCAGGAAGCGAGTACCGTAACCGGCTGCTGGGAACAAGCATTTCTTGATCATATGAGTCCTTAAAAGGGCTGTACGTACGAATTTTGGCGCAGTCTAATCAGGCGGCGAGCGCCTTTCAATGCCTGGCATGGGCTAACCGATGCCATCATAGAGAAATATTAGGTGCGATAGTTCCGCAGCATCTTATATATCGAGCCTGCCGTAAATCACCTTCTCACCGTCAAGCCCTGCTTTTAAAGGGGATGCGTACTTTCCCACGCCCCCACCGACCTGACCGGCAACTGCGCTTTTAAACTCCATTTGGCGCTATCATTGCGCACTAGACCCAGTCAGCGAGGCAGATAGATGTCGGCAGTAAAAAGCGTGAACGGTTACCTGATCAATCAGGCAAAAGATGGCCAATGGTGGGTGGACAGTGCCAGCGGCGAAAACGTTGCCGGGCCCTTCCCGACAGAAGCATTGGCCATTGAAGTTGCAGAGGTACTGCAGGATCAGCCGGCGCCTCCTGCCCGGCGACGCAACGCCAAACCCTGAGCAAGAAAGACCCGCGTCGATTCAGGCCCTGCCTTTGCGCAGGGCTTTCTGGTGTTTTTCTGTACCAAAATGGCCTTTCGCTATAATCTCTCGTCACGCGTGGCTGCACCGCCCCAAGCCCTCTACATCAATACTTTGACGACGATTAACGACATGAAAAAAGTTCTGGTAATCAGCGCGATATTGGCAGCTCTCAGTGGCTGCGCCACTGCCGAAAAAACGTATCTGAACAATGGCCAACAAGGGCTGACCATTGACTGTTCCGGAGAGGCCAACTCGTGGGCCACCTGCTACGAAAAAGCCGATGCCTCATGCGCCGGCACCGGCTATAACATCATTGGCACCGACGGTACGCCGTCACCCAAGGAAAGCGAGAAAACCCTGGGGGTCGACGTTGGTAACTACAAGAGCCGCAGCGTGGTGGTGACCTGCAAGTAAGCGTGCGACCCACCTCGGCGTGATTACATATGAATTTCAGCGAATTTGATCCCGAGCCCGCGAATGGTCTCGATCAGGTCATCCAGCCGTCCAAATGATTCAACTTCGTCGCTGTCATCCACCAGGAAAAAGCTGCGCCCTGCACTTTTCTTGAAAAACACGATCCACTCGCCCGAATTGGCCGGATTTTGAATCACATGGGTCGCCGAAATATTACCCTCAGCATGCTTCTCCCTTACCTGCTCACGCTTCATTACTGACTCCAAAAATGACAATGCTGCCGAAATGCAAGCGTCGACAGCATCTGTATCGATTCACGACAGTTTATCGGATGCCTTGACCCATCAGCACGCCGTCGACCTGTTCTCCGTACACATTGACACCATCGTTTGCGTGAAACTTGACCCGGGTTTTCTCGATAGATCCCTCGACCAGACGCGGGTCCTGTGGCCGCTCATGTTTATTGATAAACGCCGCGACATCCCAGGCTTGCTGATCGCTCAAGATGCCCCCTTTACCCAGCGGCATATTGTATTTGATGAAGGACGCCGCCGTGTTGATTCGATGCATGCCGGCGCCCCAGTTGTAGGAGTCCTTGCCCCAGAGCGGCGGCATCACGTAGTCCTGCCCTACTTTCTGCCCCTGACCGTTGTCGCCATGGCACACGGAGCACTGCTCCTTATAGACCTGTTGCCCTTGAGCGAAATCATAACCTTTGGCCGGTTGCGCCACATCCGGGTAACCGCGCCCTGGTAGCTGCACACCGATAGGTGCTTTGCTCGCCAACCAATAGGAATAGACCGACAAGGCAGTAATCTCACGGCTGTCAGCCGCCGGTGGCTTACCACCATTCATGCTGAACTGAAAACAACCCTGCAAACGCTCAGCAAAGGTATTTACCTTGTCGTTCTTTTTCCGGTATGCCGGATACATGGGGTAAGCACCCCACAATGGTGCAGAATTGGCCAGACGTCCCTGATCCAGGTGGCAATTGCTGCAATTGAGCCCGTTACCAACGTACTGCGGGGCTTTTCGCTTGGTATCCACAAACAACGCGTAACCTTCCATCACCATCTTGCCGTAGGCGTTATCCGGCAGTTCACTTTGTGCGGGCGGCTGGAAATACTCGATGTGGGTGTTGTCGACAGCTGGCGATTGCAACTGCGATTGATCTTCCATGGCAATCGGCGCGGCATGAACATTCAGACTTAGCAAAACCAACGCCTGCGAAGTGAAGAGGAGTGCTTTCATTGCGCGGCCTCCTGGCTGTTCACCGATGCGAAATAGTCCGCCACAGCCTTGATCTCATCCACGCTCAAGGACTTGGCAATGTGCCCCATCAAGTCATCTGGGTCATTACGCCGTGAACCATCACGCCAGGCGTTCAATTGCGCTACCAGATAGCCCAAGGACTGACCGGCCAGAGGTGGAAAGGCATCGCCGACACCCACGCCACCTGGCCCATGGCACATCACACACTCAGGAATCTGTCGATCCCAGGCACCGCGTAACGCGAGTTTTTCGCCCGGGCTCTTCGGCGACTCACTGCGGGTGATGACCGGCGTTTTGGGCGCAAGCATGGCTGCCAGCGTAGTAGTCACTGCCTGAATTTCTTCTTCGGTCAAGGCTTGGGCAATCGACTGCATGACCGGACTTACTCGAGATCCACTCTTGAAATCCTGCAATTGCTTTCTCAAGTAACCCGCTGAAATACCGGCCAACCGGGGAAACCCGGCAGCCGCCAGGCCCAATCCATCAGGGCCATGACAGGCCAGGCAAGCCGTCGCGCCGGGCTGCGTGCCTCCTTGAGTAAAGATCTTTTGGCCATCCAGGGCGTTGGCGCTATTAAACGCCAACAGCATCAGACTGCTCAGCACGATGCGATACAGAGAGACCATGTCGAACTCCATTTTCTAGTTATATGCTTAGGCCCACAAAGAATAAGTCTAAAGGTAGTAGGTCAATAGGCTGTCAGCCACAACGTCAACTGAAATAGGCGCGACACACAGCTTCAGACACTGACTCGACCTGCATGATTCTGCGTACCTGCAAGGCAAAAAAAAGCCTGACCCTGCACAAACAAACTGTGCTCGTGCAGGGTCAAGCTTCTAAATGAACTGGCGCTCGCAATAAGAACGAACTGCAATCAGCCGGAAATACACTCCTCGGCCGCATTGCGCACATCCCGGGGTCGTAGCGGCACATTGGACATCCGCTCAAACAGCTTGATGCTGCTGCCACTGGATCGATCTTCAATATCGAACACTGCGGCCGGGCCCGAAGAAAATTTTTGCGGGACGATAACCCTCACGCCGTCCTTGTGCGGCTCGATCTGTAGGGCACCACGGCTACTGGCCAGTTTTTTTGTCACACAAGTGGCGTAGTCCTGCGGACTTTTTCCCGAGATCACGACCATGGTTGGCCGCGTCTGCTGGATGTCCGCGACCGTCGCACAACCACTCATGGCCAAGGCCAGAACCCATACAGCCCACTTCATAAAAAACCTCCGATAAAGACGGTCGGACAGCGCAAATGCGGTTTTTCTCCGGGACGCAGGGGTTTATCTCTCATAAAATCCCAAATAACTGTTTTTAATTGTCAAAGCCGTCCGCCTCAGTCCGATAATAAACCCTTTGGGCTGATAAACTGCGCCATTGCCCATGCTATCGTTTTGATTTTGTAGAAAAAGCCCTTCTGGAGGCGCCCATGAAATTTATCCACCAGCGCGAGCACCTCAATGAAGACGATATCGTCGTCATCGAATGCTCCCAGGTTTGCAACATCCGACTGATGAACGACGCCAACTTCCGCAGCTTCAAAAATGGCGGTCGTCATACCTATCACGGCGGCGCGTTCGACAAGTTCCCGGCGAAGATCACTGCCCCCAGCACCGGTTTCTGGAACATCACCATCGACACGGTCAACAATAGAGCCATCAGCGTAACCCGCAAACCGACCCTGACCCATTCGATCAAGATCATCCGCCGCTCCAGCTCGAAACTGCGCTGAAACCGGCTCCCGCACTGCCCCGCCCCACGACTAAAAAGGAACAGGAACGACCGTGACCCAAACGACCAAGTACGTCATCAAATACAAACTCAATGGCGAGCGTCGTTTCGAATTCGCTCAGCTTGAGTCCGGCACCGTTGAAGAAGCCAAAGCCGCACTGGCGGTCATTCATGGCCAGACCGACGACATCATCAGCGATGTCAACGTGAGCAAAGCGCTGTAAGGCGACGCAAGCACACCGGAGCAACATGGACGTCACGCTCCCCGTGTCTTGATTGACTACCTGCGCCCCCTTCGACATTCGACCGCAAGCGACGGAGTGTCAGCGGCATGAACGCTCCCTAGACTGGCAGACCTCAACCTTTGGTTCAGGAGTCAGGCCATGTCCCTTGCACACCCCCTCAACGAATCACCTTCCACCTGTTCGCCGTGGCGCACAGAGATGAGCCAGCAGGTTCTTGGCCAGCATCTCGCCGCTCTGGACTGGGCTGCTATCGAGCAAAGTCTTGACCAGAACGGCAGCGCCATCCTTACCGGACTCCTCGGTGCAACCGACTGCGACAGCCTGAGCGCTTTGTATGACCATCAAGCGCTGTTCCGCTCTCACGTACTGATGGCCCGACACGGCTTCGGTCGAGGCGAATATAAATATTTCAGGTATCCGCTACCGGGCATTGTTGCCCAATTACGGGGTGCGCTGTATCCAAAACTGGTTGCGCTGGCCAACCGCTGGAACGAACACATGAACCTGCCCGTTCGCTATCCGGTAGAGCATGAGGACTTCCTCCAGCGCTGCCACGAAGCCGGACAGCAGCGACCGACGCCCTTGTTGCTGCAATATGGACCCGAGGACTACAACTGCCTGCATCAGGATCTGTACGGCGAACACGTATTCCCAGTGCAGGTGGCGATTTTGCTGTCCGAGCCTGGAGAAGACTTTACCGGCGGTGAGTTCGTCATCACTGAACATCGCCCCCGCATGCAGTCACGACCGCAGGTTATTGGTCTGAAGAAAGGCGATGCAGTGATTTTTGCCGTGCATCACCGGCCGGTACAAGGCGTTCGCGGCTTCTACAGAGTCACCTTGCGTCACGGTGTAAGTCGCCTGCACACGGGTAAACGGCATACGCTTGGAGTCATATTTCACGATGCGCAGTGATGACATGAGCTCGACAACCATTGATCTATTTGCCAATGCGGACGTTCAACAACCTGCCAAAACCGAACGGATCGGCGAGCAATCCTTCGTGCTCAGAGGGTTTGCCCTGCCTTGGACAGATCGATTGTTGCCTGCGCTGGAAAGGGTTCTGCGGGCAGCACCGTTTCGGCAAATGGTCACACCCGGCGGCTTTACCATGTCGGTTGGTTTGAGCAGTTGCGGCACGCTCGGCTGGACCACTGATCGATGCGGCTACCGCTACACCCGCATCGATCCACTAACCGGTCAGCCATGGCCCGACATGCCCGCCGTGTTTCTGGAGCTGGCTCAGGCAGCGGCACTGGAAGCAGGATTCAGCGATTTCATGCCGGACTCCTGCCTGATCAACCATTACGTACCGGGGGCCAGGATGTCCTTGCACCAAGACAAGAACGAACGCTCTTACAGTGCGCCGATCGTTTCGGTATCCCTTGGATTACCGGCCATGTTTTTGTTCGGCGGTCATGTACGCAGTGATAAAAGCCAACGGGTGCCGCTGTTTCATGGAGACATCGTGGTGTGGGGTGGAGTGGATCGATTGCGTTATCACGGCATACTGCCGTTGAAGGACGGTGTGCACCCGCAGCTGGGTGCCCAGCGCATCAACTTCACCTTTCGCACCGCTGACTGATGAAAAGCGGAATTTGACCGCAAGACCCGGAGTGCCCTCGCCCTTCTGGCTGGCTAATCTGAGCCGAACCTGCAAACGAGTAAAACCCCATGACATCCGCCTGCGCAAAAACCACGACAGAGAACGATCCCCGCTGGTCAGCCGTGCTGGCACGAGATCCACGCGCGGACGGTCAGTTTGTCTATGCGGTGAAAACCACCGGAATCTATTGCCGGCCGAGCAGCCTGGCGCGCCTGCCAAAACCTGAAAACGTCGAATTTTTTGACACCGCTGAAGCGGCGCAGGCCGCCGGTTATCGTCCGAGTAAACGCGCTGCGGCTGACCAGACAGATGTCGCGGCGCAGCACTCGGCGCTGGTCGCAACAGCCTGTCGCCAGATTGAATCCGCCGAAACCCTGCCCAGCCTGAAAGAATTGGCGCAGGTGGCGGGCATGAGCGCCTTTCACTTTCACCGGGTCTTCAAAGCGCTCACCGGCCTGACGCCCAAGGGCTATGCCACAGGTCACCGCTCGCGCAAAGTCCGTGAGCGGCTCGAAGATGGCAACTCGGTGACGGACGCGCTGTATCACGCCGGCTTCAACTCCAACAGTCGCTTCTACGAGTCAGCCGATAACCTGCTCGGCATGAAACCCGGCGACTACCGCGCCGGCGGGCTGAACGCCGACATCCGTTTTGCCGTTGGCCAATGCTCACTGGGCGCGATATTGGTCGCACAAAGCAATCGTGGGGTCTGCGCGATTCTGTTGGGGGACGATCCCGATGCCCTCGTCCATGACCTGCAGGACAAATTCCCCCGCGCCAATCTGATTGGCGCCGATCATGATTTTGAACAACTGATTGCCAAGGTGGTGGGTTTTATTGAAGCGCCGGCCATTGGCCTGGATTTGCCCCTGGATTTGCGCGGCACGGCTTTTCAAGAACGAGTATGGATGGCGCTGCGGGAGATCCCGGCAGGCAGCACCGCCAGCTACGCCGAAATCGCCCAGCGCATCGGCGCACCGAAATCGTTCCGCGCCGTGGCACAAGCCTGTGGTGCCAACAGTCTGGCGGTGGCGATCCCCTGCCACCGAGTGGTTCGCAGCGACGGCAATCTCTCGGGCTATCGCTGGGGCGTGGAGCGCAAACGCCAGTTGCTGGAGCGTGAGACCCAGGCTTAGAAAATCCCGATATGGACCGCCACGCTGTCGGGACCGGTATAAGCCTCAAAGTCTGTAGCGAATTTGCGTTTAGTCTGCGGATTTTCGTTGAACCAGGCCCATATCTGCCCCCAGGCCTCGATCACACAACCCGGCATGGGGCCCTTGGCTTCGAAGACCAGGTATTGGCCGCCCTGCACCTCGATGGTTTTGAATTCGGCCGCGGGTGCTGCCACTGCAACCCCTGCGGTGACATCGAACGGGCCCGAGGCATCGGACTCATAGTTGGAGTACACACCATAAACCAGTGATTCCGGTTGCTTGTGCGCAATTTTGTCGAACAGGCCCTCGGCAAAAAAACGCCCCCACATCGGGCCAATTCTGGCGGTACCTGCCTGCTGTTCGGCGCTGTTGAACGTACGCACACGCAGGCCCGACACGGTAAAAGGTGACACTTCCAGTTGTTTGATTTCCATCGAGCAAAAACTCCCTGATTAACGATTCACATCCACCACAACCCGACCACGCAACTGACCGGCGAGTAATCGCGGCGCCGCCTCTATTGCTTCACTCAAGCCAATTTCATGACTGATCAGCGGCAGCAAAGTGAAGTCCAGATCCTTGGCCAGGCGATCCCAGGCAATGATCCGATTGGCCTTGAGCTGGGTCACGCTATTGATCCCGGCCAAGGTTACTCCACGCAAAATGAAAGGGGCAACGGACGCCGGAAAGTCCATGCCTTGCGCCAGTCCACAGGCCGCCACGGTGCCATTGGCTTGGGTGCTGGCGCAGGCATTGGCCAGGGTGTGACTGCCGACTGAGTCAATCACCGCCGCCCAGCGTTCTTTGGCCAGCGGCTTGCCAGGTTCGGACAAACTGGCCCGGTCGATGATTTCGCTGGCCCCCAACTGGTGCAAATAGGCGTGCTCTGAGGTGCGACCTGTGGACGCCACCACTCGATAACCGAGTTTGGCCAACAAGGCGATGGCAAAACTGCCAACACCGCCGTTAGCACCAGTTACCAACACCTCACCCTGATCCGGTCTCACGCCATTACGCTCCAGCGCCAGGATACTCAACATCGCCGTATAACCCGCGGTGCCGCTAGCCATGGCCTGAGCCGGAGTAAACGCCGCAGGCAGCGGAATCAGCCAGTCGCCGTCCAGCCGGGCCTTTTGCGCCAGACCACCCCAATGGCCTTCGCCTACGCCCCAGCCATTAAGCAGGACTTTGTCCCCCGCCTTGTAGTCTGGATGGCTGCTGACTTCGACAGT
>JAPLSD010000802.1 GCA_026398835.1 Pseudomonas sp. | reverse complement strand
TCTGGCAAGGTCCCGGCTGGAATGCAGAATTGGCGCTGCCCTATGAAGCGCTGGACGCCGAACATCGTCCATTGCCGCCACAACGCTACCGGGCCATGGCTTGCGCGCGGCAGTTGTACCTGTTTTCAAGCCTGATCGGCGTACCCGGCGAACCCACCGCCCAGGACCGCGCAGCCGCGTTGTTCCGCTCGTTGCAGCGACATTTCCACGATGCCGAGCATGGCGGCTGGTTCTACAGCATTGACGCCCACGGCGCGCCGCTGGACAAACGCAAAGACCTCTACACCCACGCGTTCATCATCTTCGCCTGCGCCCATTACTGGGACAAGGTTCGCGAGCCGCTGGTGGAATCGGTGCTCAACGCCGCTCTGGAAGTAGTGTCAGAGCGCTTCGCCACCGACGACGGATTGTATGAAGCCAGCCTCGATCGGGACTGGTCAGCGCTCAAATCCGGGCCGTTGCAGAATCCGTTGATGCACCTGGCCGAAGCTTTCCTCGCCACCCTGGCGGTTCGCGAAGATGCCGCCGTGCAAACGGCACTCGGCACGTTGTGCGATGCCATGCAAAGGCGCTTCATCGACCGTCAGCACGGTGTGATGATGGAAAAAACGCTGGGGGCTGTGGATAACTGGTTCGAACCGGGGCATCAGTTCGAGTGGTTCTTCCTGCTCCAGTCTTCCCCGCTGCTCAAAGGCACGCCGCTGCATTCCTCGCTGGAACGCGCCTTCGTCTATGCCGAACAGGTCGGTGTCGACCCGCAAACCGGCACTGTCAGCGGCATGCTGGGTATCGATGGCACGGTTCGCGACGGCACCCAGCGGATCTGGGCTCAAGCAGAATATTTGCGTGCGCTGACCTTGCGGTCTGACAGCCAGGCATTGCTGGAACGCCAATTGAACGCGCTGCAACAGCGGTTTTTACATGCCGGTGGCTGGTATGAGTGCCTGGATGCGACCGGTACAGTCAGCCGCCGGGATATGCCATCGACCACGCCTTATCATCTGGCAACCTGCTATCGCGGTCTGGTCGAATATTTCGGCTGACTGTTAGACCGCTATCGCGAGCAAGCCCGCTCCCACATTAGATATTCGTCGATCACATAACTTGTGATCGACACTGGTCCAGTGTGGGAGCGGGCTTGCTCGCGATGAAGGCGACTCGGTCTTAGGCCTTTGCCCCGCGCTCGATGGCGAAACCACCCCAGGTCTGGCTCACCGGCATCAGCTCAAGGCTGTTGATGTTGATGTGGGCCGGGGTGTTGAGGACCCAAAAAATCGTCTCGGCGATGTCCAGCGGCTGGATCGGTTCGGCGCCGGCGTAGGTGGCGTCGTAGCGGGCCTGATCACCGGCAAAGCGCACCAGCGAAAACTCGCTTTCACACAGGCCCGGCTCAATGTTGGTCACCCGCACACCAGTGCCTTGCAGATCGCAGCGCAGGTTCAGCGAGAACTGTTTGACGAAGGCTTTGGTCGCGCCGTAGACGTGGCTGCCCGGGTACGGATAGTTACCGGCAATGGAACCCAGGTTAATGATCCCGGCACCGCGGCCGTGAGCGATCAGCCGTGGCAGCAACAAGCGAGTGCTGTACATCAGGCCTTTGATATTGGTATCGACCATGGTGTCCCAGTCGTCCAGATCGCACTTGGGTGCTGGGTCAACGCCCAGGGCCAGGCCTGCATTGTTGATCAGCCCGCGCAGTTTGGCGAAGGACGGCGGCAGGTTGGCAATCGCGTCCTCCATGGCCTTGCGATCACGCACATCGAGCACCAGGCCATGGACCTCGGTCTGCTTCGACAACTCGGCGCACAAGGCGTTGAGGCGTTCTTCACGACGGCCCGTCAGCACCAGTTTCCAGCCGGCCTCGGCAAAACGACGGGCGCAGGCTTCACCAAAACCGGAGGTCGCGCCGGTAATAAACAGGGTGTTGGACATCGTGTTCTCCTTGCTGGGCCTGAATCAGCCATCATTGAATAAAAGTCGCCTTGCAGCATGCCCGGCTGGCGTCGTAGCGGCAACCGGGTCTTATCCAATCGCATCACTGGGTAAGCGCGCACTGGATCTGCGAGAAGCTACCACCACTGAGCGTGACGATAGTGGCGCTGGTTTTTTCGATCTCGCTGGGCGGTGTCAGGTGCAGTTCCTTGATTGCGTTTTGCTGGTTCTCCCAGAGAATTTTCTTGTATCTCACGTAACCCGTGGCTTCGCCGCCGCCAGTGACCATCCGTATCGAGCTGCCGCCGGGGCGATAATAGAGGGTGGTACTGGCACCCGTGCAGACGTAAACGTTGTCCTTTTTCGGCGTAGGTATCAGACCGCCGGACAGACCGCCAATCAGGCTGTACAGCAGCCCGCTGATCAAGAAAATCCCACCGAGCCCCGCCAGCACCGTCACTAACCCACTGTAGGCGCCGAATATTCGAACTGGCGGCCCGGGCGACAGGTCGACCTCCTCGGCGGCACGGACTTCCAGCGCAGGCGCGATGGGTTGCGATTGGGGGTCAGTCACGGCAACCTCGCACGCGACTGTCGGCAGCGCAACCGGCTCGCCGAGCAGGCTGTCAGGCTCGACCCGCAGCGCCTGCGAGGGCATGGCCCGCAGCTTGGGCTCAGGCTTGGGTAGCCGTGTGCGCTGGCGGCGAATAATACGCGCCTGGAGCAGAACAAAGGTCGCACACAGCAGCGGCACCACCTGATTGAGCGCAGGCGATTGGCTGTTGACCCAGCCGACGACCACCGGATCGGAGACCGCGATATCCCCCGCAACATAACCCAGCAATGCGCCGCCGATCGAGACCAGAAACGGCTGACGCTGAAGCAG
>JAPLSD010000689.1 GCA_026398835.1 Pseudomonas sp. | reverse complement strand
GATGCACCACCAGATCTTTGATATAGGCGCTGGTCCAGCATTGGGCGACGCCGATAATCCCTTGGTTATCCGAGGCGATGAAACACAGCGCCGGGTCATATTCGGCATCGGTTTCAAAACACTCGCGCCAGATATCCAGCGTAGGCACATGTCCGCCGCCCTGTTGATAACCGAGTTCCATCAGCCCATGAACCGCCTCGGCAAGCTGCGGACGGTAATCGGTCAGGCTGATGCCGGTCGGCCAGACGATAGCTGGCACAACTTCAGTGAGGTCTCGTCGCAACAGCAGGCAGTAGTTCTCGGCCATGACTCAATTACCCTGAGCCGCGACAGCTTTGGCGGCTTCGATCAGGCACTTGGTCAGTTCCGGCGAGGAAAACTTGGTCAGCACCGCGTTGGCCCCGGCCAGACGGGCTTTTTCGCTGTTCATCGCGCTGTCCAGCGAGGTATGCAGCAGCACGTAGAGGTGGGCGAAGTCCGGGGTTTCGCGCAGGGTACGGGTGAAGGCGTAACCGTCCATCTCGGACATCTCGATGTCCGAGACGATCAGATTGATCTGCTGGTCGGTGCCCTGCAGATCCAGCAGGCAGTCGATGGCTTCCCTGGCGCTGCGCGCGGTGTGGCATTGCAGGCCGAGGTTGCGCAGGGTGTGCACCGATTGTTGCAACGCCACTTGGCTGTCATCGACCACCAGAATCCTGGCGTTGCCCAACACTTCGGCGTCTTCCATGCTCAATTCGGTCGGCGCCATTTCGATTTGTGCCGGGGCGATGCCGTGGATGACTTTCTCGATATCCAATACTTGCACCAGGGTGCCGTCGACCGAGGTCACTCCGGTGATGAACGACCTGACGCCGCCGGAGCCAAAGGGCGGCGGGCGGATATCGGTGGTCAGGCAATGCACGATCTTGCTCACGGCCTGAACGTGCAGGCCCTGCTTGGAGCGGCTGACATCGGTGACGATCAGGCAGCCGCCGTCCGGGTCGACCAGCGGCTTTTCGCCAATCGCCCGGCTCAGGTCGATCACCGACAACGAGGCACCGCGCAGGGTGGCGATGCCTTTGACGTGCGGGTGCGACTCCGGCAGCCTGGTCAGCGGCGGGCAGGGGATAATTTCACTGACTTTCAGCAGGTTGATCGCCATCAGCTTGCCGCTGCGCAAGGTAAACAGCAGAAGCGAGAGTGAATCTGCGCGGGCTTTGGTGGAGGACATAAAAACCTTCTGTGGATAAGGTGGTTCGCGGTAATGGGGCCGTGAACAGCTATCGATGACGGGTTATCGACTTGTTGGGGGCTGGCTTTAGGGTTAAT
>JAPLSD010000524.1 GCA_026398835.1 Pseudomonas sp. | reverse complement strand
GTTCCACGACCATATGCTCGATTTCACCGCGCAGAACGTCTACAAGGGCAACGCGGCAATGATGAACTACTACAGCGCGCTGGATCGCGGCAACGAAGCCGTGGACGACGGCGTCAACCTGCGCTTGCCCAGCGGTTCGGCTCTGCCCTGGGGCAACCGCGACTATGACGTTAACCTGATGATCGCCGATAAGGCCTGGGATCAGAACGGTCAACTCTGGTTCAACCCCTTCAACACCGACGGCTTTTTGGGTGATCAGGTCCTGGTCAACTGGCAGTACAAGCCTTACTTGAACGTGCGCGCGCGCAGCTATCGCTTTCGGATTCTCAACGGCTCGGTGTCGCGCTACTTGAAGCTGGCACTGGTACGGGAAATCAAAGGCAGCGGTGGTGAGTTCCAGGGGCCCAAAGGCTCCGGGCTGTCCTACAGCCGGGTGCCGTTCCACATGATTGCCAACGACGGCAACCTTATGGAACACAGCGTGCCGTTCGACGGCAGCATGGACCTGAATGCCGATGGCGATAAACAGGACCACAACGCGATCCTCCCGACCCAAGGCATTGCCGAGCGTTTTGACATCATCGTCAACTTTGCGAAAAACGGCATCAAGCCCGGTGACAAGTTGTTCCTGCTCAATCTCAAGGAACATGAGACCGGTAAAGGTCCCAAGCAAGATATTCCGCTGGCCGACGTGCTGTCGGAGAAATACCTGGCGGTGATCAAGCAGGGCAGCAAAGGGCCGCAATGGGACAAGGGCGACCCGGCGGTGGGCAAGATCATGCAACTGAACGTCAAGGCTTACACCGGCCAGGATCTGGCCATGGACCCCGCAGCCTACGAACCGGCCAAACCCGGCAAGCCCGCAGGCAAGACTATGATCGAGCTGAAACTTCACCGAGACAATGTGGCCGATATGGATCGACTCAAACTGGCTCGGCACCGCACCTTCACCTTCGGCCGTTCTGATGGCACCGACCTGGCACCCTGGACGGTCAAGAGCGATGGCGGTTTCGGTTATCACATGGATCCGCGCCGGCTCAGCGCCTCGCCGCAACTGGCCAGCGGCCCGACCGATGCCGGCGCCAGCGGCTTCGGCACCCTGGAAGTCTGGAGGGTCCAGAACGGCGGCAATGGCTGGAGCCACCCGGTGCACGTGCACTTCGAGGAAGGGATCATTCTCAGCCGCGGTGGCAAAGCCCCGCCGGAGTGGGAAAAGTGGGCGCGCAAGGACGTCTATCGCATCGGCAGTGAAGACGATGGCAAGGATAACGTCGAGTTCGTGATCAACTTCCGCGAGTTTGCCGGCACCTACATGGAGCACTGTCATAACACCCAGCATGAGGACAACTCGATGCTACTGCGCTGGGATATCGAACACCCTGGACAGTTCCAGTTGATGCCCACGCCGTTGCCGTCCTGGGATGGCGTCAGGTACGTGAATTCCGCTGCGCTGCCGACCTACCGCAACGGTGATGGCCGGGGCCCGCAAGTCAAGGTCGGCAACTAGCCACCGAGGAGGCGATGTCATGCAACTCAATCGTCAGCATGGCTGGACAGTCTGGACGCAGCGAGCCCTGATGCTCCTGACCTGTGCCCTGAGCAGCCTGGCGCTGGCCGATGACGTGCCATCGGCCACGCCCTGGGGGGCGGACTATTTCCCCAATACGTTGCTGACTGATCAGGATGGCCGACAGCTGCACTTTTTCGACGACCTGATCAAGGACAAGGTGGTGGCGATCAACTTCATATTCACCTCGTGCACCGACTCGTGTCCGCTGGAGACCGCCCGCTTGCGCCAGGTCCAACAGTTGTTGGGCGAGCGGGTAGGGCGCGATGTGTTTTTCTACTCCATCAGCATCGACCCGCAGACCGATACACCGCCGGTCCTCAAACACTATGCGCAGAAGTTCAAGGTTGCGCCGGGCTGGTTGTTCCTGACCGGCGACAAGGAAGAGATTACTCAGCTACGGCAAAAACTCGGCCTGTTTATCGAAGGCGTCGACAACGGCCGCAGCAAGGATCACAACCTCAGTCTGATCGTCGGCAACCAGGCCACCGGCCGCTGGATGAAAGCCTCACCGTTTGAAAATCCATGGATTCTGGCCGATCAGCTGGGCAACAGCCTGCAGAACTGGAAGGTCGCCAGCCTTGAGGGCAGCTACGCCGATGCGCCGCAAATTCGCCCACCGAGCATGGGTGAGGAGCTGTTCCGCACCCGCTGCGCTTCCTGCCATACGCTGGGGATGCTGGACGGGCAGGGCATCGGTCTGCGTTCGATAGGCCCCGATCTGTTGGACGTGACCCGTCAACGCGACCCACTCTGGCTCAGCCGCTGGATCAGGGAGCCCGACCGGCTGCTGGCCGAGAAGGACCCGCTGGCGCTGGAGCTTTTTGAGCGTTACAACCGGGTGTCCATGCCTAATCTGCGCCTCGACGAGGCCGCCACCGCAGCGTTGCTGACGTACCTGCAGGAAGAGACCGACCGCCAGCACCCACCAGTGGTTCAGGC
>JAPLSD010000792.1 GCA_026398835.1 Pseudomonas sp. | reverse complement strand
TCGCCCAAAGAAGGGCCATCTGCTGATCACAGATCGTTATCCCGGCAAGATCCATCATCAACTGGTGGAACTCGGCTATGTCACCAGCGCCCACGCCAGCGAGGGCACTTCGGTCGCGTTCAACGCTCAACCGCGCCCCACCGGACAGATTTTTCTCGGGTCCTCCCGGCAGTTCGATACCACTGACCTGCACGTCGAAGGCGCCGTGCTGGCGCGCATGTTGCGCCGAGCCCTCGACTATCTGCCGGAGCTGGCCGGGATGAACGCCATCCGCAGTTGGACCGGCCTGCGGGCGGCGACGCCCGATGGCCTGCCCTTGCTCGGCGAACACCCGCAGCAGCCGGGCCTGTGGCTGGCGGTCGGCCATGAAGGTCTGGGCGTCACCACCGCTCCCGGCAGTGCGCATTTGCTGGCGACACAGCTGTGCAAAAGCGTCGCGGCTATTGACCCGACGCCGTATCTGCCGGGGCGTTTCTTATCCACAGCACCAGGGCTGCGCGCATGATTGAACCCCAACACTCAACTCGCCCAAGCACTGGGCTGCGACGTGAAGAGCCAAGCCATCGCCGTCGATGCAACTCAGGCCACCAGCCTGATCGATCACTTTGCCGTTTTCTCCGACCCGGATCGACACCTTGCTGCAACTCGCCGACAACCCTGAGCTTCCCCAGCCGGATCCGGTCGCCGTAGACTAAGGCCCTCCATTACCTGGGCCGCTAACTGATGACGTTCCCGCTGTCGCTGCCCTCACCGCGCGATCTGCCCGAGTTACTCGGCAGCCTGCAACTGATCGCGCCCTTGCTCGATGCCATGCCCGGTGTGGTGTTCTTCATCAAGGACACCGCCGCGCGCTACGTGCTGATCAATCAAACCCTGGCCCAGCGTTGTGGCGCCAAGGATGGACGCGAATTGCTCGGCAAAACCGCCGAACAGGTCTTTCCCTCGCGCTTCGGTCCGCACTACACCGAACAGGATCGCCGGGTCTTGAGTGACGGTAGCCAGCTCAGTGATCAGCTTGAACTGCATCTCTACCCCGGCCGCGAGCCCGGTTGGTGCCTGACCCATAAACTGGCACTTCACAACGCTCAAGGCAGCATCATCGGCATGGCGGGGATTTCCTACGACCTGCTGGCGCCACAGTCCAACCATCCGGCCTATCAGAAACTCGCCGCCGTCGACGGACACATCCGCGAGCACTACGCGCAGCACATCGCGTTGAGCGATCTGACCGCCCTCACCGGGTTTTCCGTGGCGCAACTGGAGCGGCACTGCAAGCGTATCTTCCAGCTGACGCCCCGGCAGATGATCCACAAGGCCCGACTGGGCGCCGCCTCACAGTTACTGTCGGGCGACCTGCCGATCACCGAGATCGCCCTGCGTTGCGGTTACACCGATCACAGTGCTTTCAGCCGTCAGTTCAAGGCACTCACCGGCCTGTCCCCGACCCAGTACCGCGACAACCATCGTTGACTGTTACCCGTTACGGAGCACCCCGATCAAACGTGCTCCCTTTTGTGACATGAGCAGCCCCATCACTCCGTCCGCTCACCGATTGCCTGTCCGGGTTCAGTAATCCTTTTTTTCTCTCTTGCCGTCTGTTTCGGGCTTCGTAGCCATACCGCGGTTCAGCCTTGGGTTTTCGCTGCGTTTTTGGCACACGCAGTGCATATAAAATATCGTATACGAAATTCTAAATACACATTTGATAAGAACTGCCCACTGCTCGACACCATCCGACAACGAGGCCCCTTATGAAAAACCCAGCATCCGCCATCCTCTTCACCGCCGCTCTGAGCACTGTGTTTATGGGTCAGGCCCAGGCCGACAAACTCGATGACATTATTGAGTCCGGCAACCTGCGCTGCGCCGTCACCCTCGACTTTCCGCCGATGGGCTTTCGCGATGAAAAGAACATCCCGGCCGGATTCGACGTCGACTACTGCAATGACCTGGCAAAAACCCTCGGGGTCAAAGCCGAGATCGTCGAAACGCCTTTCCCTGACCGCATTCCCGCGCTGGTCTCGGGCCGCGCCGACGTGATCGTGGCATCGACTTCCGACACCCTGGAGCGGGCCAAGACCGTGGGCATGACCATTCCTTACTTCGCCTTTCAGATGGTGGTGCTGACCCGCAACGATGCCGGGATCAAAACCTACGACGACCTCAAGGGCCACTCGGTCGGCGGTCCGGCCGGCACGTTCGAAGCGATCTCACTGGAAAACGACGTGAAGAAATGGGCCAACGGCAAAGGCGCCTTCCATGCGTATCAATCGCTGGCCGATGCGGTACTCGCCCTGAGTCAGGGCCAGATCGACGCCACCACCGTGACCTCCACCGTCGCCGCATCACTGATCAAGTCCGGTAAGTACAAGAACCTCAGCATCGCTGGCACCGCACCGTATGACATCGATTACGTATCCCTGGGTGCCAAGCGCAATGAGTACGGCCTGCTCAACTACCTGAATCTGTTTGTGAACCATCAAGTGCGTTCCGGGCGCTATCAGGCGTTGTTCGCTCAGTGGGTCGGCGGGACCGCGCCAGAGCTGACGGCTAACGGGGTGTATCGCTAAGGACCATCTACCTGTGGGTGATGGGTAGTCAGGCAAGTCCAATCCCACAGGACCCAAACCAGTTGAAACCCAAGGAATCCCTTTGATGTTCGACTACACCTTCCATTGGCGCGCGGCCTTTCAGGCGTTGCCGCAGATGCTCGACGGCGCCAGGGTCACCCTGGAAATCGCGGTGCTGTCGATGCTCGCCGGCACCCTGATCGCGATGTTTCTCGCCCTCGGCCAGCAGTCCGACAGGCGCCTGTTCCGGGCCATTGCCGCCAGCTGGGTATCGATTGCGCGCAATACCCCGGCGCTGTTCCAAGTCTACATCCTGTATTTCGGCCTCGGCGCCTTTGGTATTCACATGGGCTCGTGGCTGGCGTTGCTGATCGGTATCACCTTCAACAACGCCGGCTACCTGGCGGAAACCTTTCGTGGCGGCCTCAACGCGGTGCCCGACACCCAGCTGCGCTCCGCTCGCTCCCTGGGCATGAGTGCGCCACAAGCCTATCGCCTGGTGGTACTACCGCAGCTGTTGCGCGTGGTGTTTTACCCGCTGACCAATCAAATGGTCTGGGCGCTGCTGATGACCTCGCTTGGGGTGGTGGTCGGTCTGACCAGCGACCTCACCGGGATCACCCAGGCATTGAACGTGAAGACGTTCCGTACCTTTGAGTTCTTCGCCATCGCCGCCGTTCTCTACTTCGTCCTGGCCAAATTGGTGGTGCTGATCGCCCGCCTGCTGGCCTGGCGTTTGTTCCGGTACTGAGGAGCCCACCATGTACACATCGAGTTTGACCTGGGGCGATGTTCAGTACCTGCTGCAAGGTGCTGGCACCACCCTGCTGCTGACGTTCTGGGCCATGTTTATCGGCACCCTGCTGGGGGTTGTTTGCGGCTTGTTTCGTGCCCTGTTACCACGCCTGAGCCTGCCGCTGGCGTGGGTGCTGGACGTGTTTCGCAGCGTGCCGTTGCTGATCCAGTTCGTTCTGCTCAACTCGTTCAAGTCGATCATCGGCCTGAACTGGAGCGCCTTCACCGTGGCCTGCGTGATCCTCGGCACCTACGCCACCGCCTACTGCGCGGAGATCGTCCGTGGTGGCGTGCTCTCGGTGCCGTCGACCACCCGCCGCGCCGCTCGCTCACTGGGCATGAGCCACACCCAGGACTTGCTGCACATCGTCCTGCCGATGGCGACCCGAGTGGCGTTTCCCGGCTGGATCAACCTGACCCTGGCGGTCATGAAAGACACCTCGCTGGTGCTCTGGATCGGCATCGTCGAACTGTTGCGCGCCTCGCAAACCATTGTCACCCGGCTACAGGAGCCGCTGTTCGTGCTCGCCCTGGCCGGCCTTATCTACTACGTCATGAGCCTGGTGATTGCCCGTCTGGGTGCGCGGCTCGAACAGAGGTGGCAGGAAAATGATTGAGATCGAGAACGTCCATAAGTCCTTTGGCAATCTGGAAGTGGTCAAGGGTGTCGACCTGACGGTGAACAAAGGCGAAGTGGTATCGATCATCGGCGGCTCGGGCTCGGGCAAGTCGACCTTGCTGATGTGCATCAACGGCCTGGAAGCGATTCAGGGCGGGCAGATCCGCGTCGACGGCACACCGGTGCATGCCACCGGGACCGACCTGAACAAATTGCGCCAGAAGATCGGCATCGTCTTCCAGCAATGGAACGCCTTCCCGCACCTGACGGTGATGGAAAACGTCATGCTCGCGCCGCGCAAAGTCCTCGGCAAAAGCCGTCAGGAAGCCGAAGAGATCGCCGTGCGCCAACTCACCCACGTCGGGCTCGGCGATAAGCTCAAGGTCTTCCCGAGCAAGCTCTCCGGCGGCCAGCAACAACGCATGGCGATTGCCCGGGCGCTGGCCATGTCGCCGGACTACATGCTTTTCGACGAAGCCACCTCGGCCCTCGATCCACAACTGGTGGGCGAAGTGCTGGACACCATGCGCCTGCTCGCCGAGGAAGGCATGACCATGGTGCTGGTGACCCACGAGATTCGCTTCGCCCGGGACGTCTCGGACCGTGTGGCGTTTTTTCGCAACGGCAAAATCCATGAAATCGGCCCGCCGGACCAGGTGATCGGCCATCCGCAACGGCCAGAAACCGCCGACTTTCTCAAATCGGTCGTGTAACCCACAGACATTTCAGAGGAGACCAGCATGCGCTCAAGCAAGATCATTCATGTGGTGAGTTGCCACGCCGAAGGTGAAGTCGGAGACGTGATCGTCGGCGGTGTCGCGCCGCCGCCCGGTGCCACTTTGTGGGAACAGTCGCGCTGGATTGCCCAGGACCAGACCCTGCGTAATTTCATCCTCAACGAACCGCGCGGCGGAGTGTTTCGCCACGTCAATCTGCTGGTGCCGGCCAAGGACCCACGGGCCGACATGGCCTGGATCATTATGGAGCCGGCGGACACGCCGCCGATGTCCGGCTCCAATTCCCTGTGCGTGGCCACGGTGCTGCTCGACAGTGGCATTCTTCCGATGACCGAGCCGGTGACCCGACTGGTGCTGGAGGCGCCCGGCGGGCTAATCGAAGTCACCGCCCAATGCCGTGACGGCAAGGCCGAGCGGGTCGAGGTGCGCAACGTAGTGTCGTTTGCCGACAAGCTCGACGCCTGGATCGAAGTCCCGGGACTCGGCTCAGTGCAAGTCGATACCGCTTATGGCGGCGATAGCTTCGCCATTGTTGACGCTCAGCGTCTGGGCTTCTCGTTGACCGCCGATGAAGCCGCGGATCTGGTGGCCACCGGGTTGAAGATTACCCAGGCCGCCAACGAACAACTGGGCTTCGTCCATCCGCTGAATCCGGACTGGAAGCACATTTCCTTCTGCCAGATCGCCGCACCGGTCAATCGTACCCATGGCGTGGCCAACGCTGCCAACGCGGTGGTGATCCGCCCCGGCAAGATAGATCGTTCGCCCTGCGGCACCGGCTGTTCAGCGCGCATGGCGGTCTTGCATGCCAAAGGCCAACTGGCGGTGGGCGAAGCCTTTATCGGACGCTCGATCATCGGCTCGGAGTTCCATTGCCGAATCGACGACACCACCGAAATTGCCGGGCGCCCGGCGATTGTCCCTTGCCTGTCCGGGCGCGCCTGGATCACCGGCACTCACCAGCACCTGCTTGATCCAAGCGATCCTTGGCCCAGCGGTTATCGACTGTCCGATACCTGGCCGGTCGAACTGAACATCTGAAGCACGCTAATCTGAAAAAGACTTTGAACCACACGGCAAATTCAGTGCTCAACACCAACCATATACGAAATACTAAAATCCCATCAGCGGAGGCAACATGAGCAAGCACGTTAACTGGAGCGGCGTTTTCCCTGCGGTCACAACCCAATTCAACAGTGACTTTTCCGTCGACTACGAGGGCACGCACAAGGCCATCAGCGGCCTGGTTCGCGACGGTGTTTCAGGTCTGGTGATCTGCGGCACCGTCGGCGAAAACACCTCGCTGAGCACCGAAGAAAAAATTAGCCTGGTAGAACTCGCCAAGGACGCCGCGGCTGGTCGGGTACCAGTGATCTCCGGCGTCGCCGAGTTCACCAGCGCCAACGCCAGCAAGGTTGCCAAGGAAGTCCAGCGGGTCGGTGCCGACGGCATCATGCTGATGCCGGCGCTGGTCTACTCCTCGAAACCCTTCGAGACCGCCGCGCACTTTCGCAGCGTGGCCGCCAGCATCGACCTGCCAGTGATGGTCTACAACAACCCGCCGATCTATAAGAACGACGTCACGCCGGACATCCTGATTTCTCTGGCCGACTGCGACAACGTCGTCTGCTTCAAGGATTCCTCCGGCGACACCCGGCGCTTCATCGATGTGCGCAACGAGGTCGGCGACCGCTTCGTGCTGTTCGCCGGTCTCGATGACGTGGTGCTCGAAAGCATCGCCGTCGGCGCAGTAGGCTGGGTTTCCGGGATGTCCAACGCGTTCCCGAAAGAAGGCGAGACGCTGTTCCGTCTGGCCCGCGACGGCCGTTTCAAGGAAGCGATGCCGATTTACGAATGGTTCATGCCGCTGCTGCACCTTGATGCCCGTCCAGACCTGGTGCAGTGCATCAAGCTCTGCGAAGAGTTGATGGGCCGTGGCTCAGCGCTGACCCGCCCGCCACGCCTGGGCTTGCTGGACCATGAGCGCAGTGAAGTCGAAGCCCTTATCAAGACCGCCCTCGCCAACCGCCCGACGCTGCCGGATGTCGGCTTGTAAGCATTAGCCCTGACCGCCGCGCTCTTCACCGAGCGCGGCCCCGCCGAGAATTTCTTCTTATGTTTATCATTACCGGCCACAACTTCATTGGCTTCGGC
>JAPLSD010000380.1 GCA_026398835.1 Pseudomonas sp. | reverse complement strand
GACGTAGGCATTCGCACCGGCAAAAATCACCAGCGCTTCGGCGCCCGCTTCCAGCTCCTGCCATTGCGGATTGGCCCTGGCCAGATGCCCATACAGGGTGCCATTGGGCCCTTGTTCGGCGCTTAGCAGCAACGGCAAATGACTGGCTTGCAAGCCTTGCGCGCCGTGGGTGACCAACACCGCAAGCCGGGTGTTGAGGATCTGCTGGTGCAGTTGCAGCACGTCTTCTTCGGCAAATGCGCTGGGTGTGTACATGGAAGTTTTTCCTTGGCGAATGCCTGCATCCTAGGCAGGCTATTGGTCTGTTGTAAGAGCCATTAATGACCAATTTCGTAGGTCCATTGCCATAGGTCCATTGCGATGAGTAATCCGCCGCTGTCCTTGTCGTTCAATCCTGCGGGTATTGAGCTCGACCGCCGCCAGGGCTTGAGCCGTCAGCTCTATCAGGCGTTACGGGTGCGAGTGCTTGACGGTCGACTGGCCAGTGGCACGCGTTTGCCGGCCAGTCGGGATTTGGCTGCGGCCCTGTCGATCTCTCGTAACAGCGTAGTTCGTGCCTACGATCAGTTGTATGCCGAAGGGTTTATCGAAGGGCGGGTAGGGGACGGTACCTACGTGGCGCAGTTACCGGAAACCGCGCTGCCGGTAAAAAAACTATCCACAAAACTATCCACAGGGTTTTCAACAGGCTTACCCACAGGGTTATCCACAGATTGGCTTGAATTGCCTGTGGTTTCATCCAGTAAAGTTATCCACAGTGGGGCGCTGGGGCTTGTTGATAAGCACCATTTGGCCAAGCCACCCAGTGGTCCGCCGCGGGCTTTTCGGGTTGGAATACCGGCCTTCGATCTGTTCCCGTTTGAGGTCTGGGCCAAGCTGAATGCGGCTTTCTGGCGAAAACCGGATTTGCAGCAGTTGTGTTATGGCGCGCCAGAGGGCGACGCGCGCTTGCGCGGGCTGATAGCAGCCTACTTGCGCAGTTCGCGAGGCATGCAGTGCAGCGCTGAGCAAATTGTGATCACCAGTGGCGCGCAGCAGGGAATTAGCCTTTGTGCACAGCTGCTGGTGGAGCCCGGCGATGGGGTGGCTGTGGAAAACCCCGGCTATCGCGCCGCCGGGCATGCCTTTGCTGTGGCGGGGGCACGTTTACATGGCGTGGCGGTGGATAACGAGGGCATGGACTGCGCCGAACTGGCGACCTTCAGCGATTGTCGGCTGGCCTATGTCACGCCGTCCCACCAGTACCCGACCGGAGTGATCATGAGCCTGGCGCGGCGTCTTGAGTTACTAGCCTGTGTCGGGACGTTCGGCAAAGTTGCATTCCCAGCGCTAAGGCTGGGCTATCTGGTGTTGCCGCCAGGATTGGTGGAGGCCTTCGCCCGGCGTCGGGCGGTGGATGTGCGCCATTCGGAAGTCAGCACTCAGGCAGTGATGGCGGAGTTCATGGCGGCCGGGCATTTTCAGCGGCATATCCGACGTATGCGCCGTGCGGCGTTGAGTCGACGCAATGCATTGTTGGCCGGTTGGCCTGCGGATATCCCCGGCGTTGGTAACCTGCCGCTCGTGGCGGCCGGGCTGCACCTGACGGTGCCGGTGGACAGCGTGGCCCGTGAGCGCGAGCTGGTGGAACAAGCTGCGAGTGTGGATGTGGAGATCAATGGTTTGAGCAGCTATTGGTTGCCAGACTCGAGTACCCCGCAAAATGAGCGCGCGGGATTGGTGCTCGGGTTTGCGGCCGTGCCGGAAGTGGCCATTGAAGCCGCGTTGGCGCGATTACGCGGCGTCTGGAAGTGAAAGACCCGCACAGTGACGGGTCTTTGGTTTCGCTAGCCGGGCATCAGCCCCCGGCAATCATCCGGTTCACGTCCCGGATTTGATCTTGGTCCACGCCCGAGTCCGTGCCCGCTCGGCTTCCCGTGGCAACGGTTGCAGGGTGTAGAGCGTGGCCATCGCCGCTTCGGTCGGGTACAGGTTGGGGTTGTTGCGGATCGCCGGGTCGACCATCTCGGTGGCATCCTTGTTGGGATTCGGGTAGCCGACGAAGTCGCTGATCGGTGCGATCACTTTCGGTTGTAGCAGGTAGTTGATGAAGGTGTAGGCGTCCTCCGGGTCTTTCGCACCTTTAGGGATCGACAGCATGTCGAACCAGATCGGCGCGCCTTCTTTAGGCAGGCGCATATCGACGATCACACCGTTCTTGGCTTCCTTGGCGCGGTTGGCGGCCTGGGAGAAGCTGCCGGAGTAACCG
>JAPLSD010000498.1 GCA_026398835.1 Pseudomonas sp. | reverse complement strand
CGCAACCCCCGCGCTGGAGCATTGGCTGCGTCGCCTCGACCACGACGGCGTGACCCTCGGCGGGATCGACACCGGCAGTGTGCTGTTGGCCGAAGCCGGGCTGCTCGAAGGCCATCGGGTCACCCTGCACTGGGAAGCCATTGACGCCTTCAAGGAGTCTTATCCACAGCTGGAAGTGACCCAGGAACTCTTCGAAATCGACCGCCGCCGCATCACTTCGGCCGGCGGCACCGCGTCCATCGACATGATGCTCGACCTCATCGCCCAGGCCCACGGCCCGGAACTGGCGATCCAAGTGTCCGAACAATTCGTGCTCGGCCGCATCCGTCCGCGCAAAGACCACCAACGCATGGAAGTCGCCAGCCGTTACGGCATCAGCAACAAGAAGCTGGTACACGTGATCGGCGAAATGGAACAACACAGCGAGCCGCCCCTGAGCACCCTGGAACTGGCCGAATCGATCAAAGTGACGCGTCGTCAGCTGGAGCGGCTGTTCCGCCTGCACCTCAACGACACACCGAGCAACTTCTATCTGGGTTTGCGCCTGGAGAAGGCCCGGCAACTGTTGCGCCAGACCGACATGAGTGTGCTGGAAGTGAGCATTGCTTGCGGGTTTGAGTCGCCGTCCTATTTCACCCGCAGCTATAGGGCAAGGTTTGTGCGGTGTCCGCGAGAGGATCGGCGCAGGCTGGGGGACGAGCGAGAGGTGGTTTGATGATCGTTCCCACGCTCTGCGTGGGAATGTCGCCATGGACGCGCAGCAATCGCTTCAAGCTGTGACGCAGAGCGTCACGGGATGCATTCCCACGCGGGAGCGTGGGAACGATCAAACCGAAGTAAATCGCTTACTTGGTTTTCATCAACGCTGAACACGCCGCCTTGAACGCCTCATGCTGATACTTGTTCAGTGTCGCTGGCAGCTCAAAGTCGAACTTCTTGTTCTGCGCATTGATGGTCTGGGGCGAGAGCAGGATCACTTCGCAGTTTTCCAATAGCTGAAAAACCCCTTCGATCTTGAACGTAGTCGGGCCGCCGGCGAATTCGCCTTTTTTGCTGCGTTTCTTGATGGCAATCCGCTCGATGCCGTTGTCGCGGACAAACGCGGCGACTTGCTTGGCGAAGGCTTTGACGTTGGCGGCTTCATCGTCGTCTTCGAGGGCGATTTTTTTGGTGGGGATAACGAGGTGGCTCAACGCCTGATTATCGAGGGAGGCCACGGCAATGATCGCTTCGCTGCCTTTGATTTCGATGCCACAGATTTTCATTTGAATCCTTTGATTTTCGTCAGACTAAACCTCACTCCTGCCCAACCGTCTCCAAAAACTCCGACCGTTCGTCGCTCATCCGCGCCACACAGTCGTTTTGCGCAATGGTGTAAGCCTTGCTACCTACCGCGGCAGGGAAGGCCTCGACCGCGCAATCGGCATCGCGCAGTTTCAGCCACTGCTGCTGGGCGGTTTTGAGTTTGTTGGTGATGTCGTTGAGCTGGGTTTTGTTGTTGGCGTAGAGCGCCTGCATGCGCTCGACCAGGCTTTTGTAGTTGTCATTGAGCAACTGTTCGGCGGTGGTTTTGCTGTAGGCCGAGCATTCCACGGTCTGTTGGTCGTTTTCCACCGCATCGCACGGCGTGCTCTCGGCTTCTTCCGCCGCTTGTACGCCGGTCGCTATGAGTGCCAAAGCCAGGAAGATCGATTTCATTGCGTCGCCGCCCTCTTGTTCCAGTGAAGCATTCAGTAAAGCATCCAGTGAGGCGGCGAATTCTGGCCCAAGCGCCGGCTAAAGAACAGACGGGCAAACAGCCCTTGGTGAGACCCTTTGTCGCGGATTGACGCTTTCGGCAATTCCCCTGTCGTTTTTGCACCCGGCTGCCCCAGCCCTCAGGCATATGCTGACCCCAAAGCGCCGGCAGACGATTCGGCGCATGAATCGCTAATAGGGGACAGCCTGATGAGCCCAGCCGAATTGCACGCCGACAGCATCGTTATCGACGGGCTGATCATTGCCAAGTGGAACCGTGAACTGTTCGAAGACATGCGCAAGGGCGGTCTGACCGCGGCCAACTGCACCGTGTCGGTATGGGAGGGCTTCCAGGCCACCATTAATAACATTGCCGCCAGTCAGAAACTGATTCGCGAGAACAGCGACCTGGTGATCCCGGTGAAAACCACCGCCGACATCCGTCGCGCCAAAGAACAGGGCAAGACCGGGATCATTTTCGGTTTCCAGAATGCCCATGCATTTGAAGACCAGCTCGGCTACGTCGAGATCTTCAAGCAGCTCGGCGTCGGTGTGGTACAGATGTGCTACAACACTCAGAACCTCGTTGGCACCGGTTGCTACGAGCGTGATGGCGGCCTGTCAGGATTCGGCCGTGAAATCGTGGCTGAAATGAACCGTGCCGGCATCATGTGCGACCTGTCCCACGTGGGTTCGAAAACGTCCGAAGAAGTGATTCTCGAATCCAAGAAGCCGGTCTGCTATTCCCACTGCCTGCCGTCGGGTCTCAAAGAGCACCCACGCAACAAGTCTGACGAAGAGCTGAAGTTCATTGCCGACCACGGCGGTTTCGTCGGTGTGACCATGTTTGCGCCATTCCTGGCCAAGGGCATCGATTCGACCATCGACGACTACGCCGAAGCCATCGAATACACCATGAACATCGTCGGTGAAGACGCGATCGGTATCGGTACCGACTTCACCCAGGGTCACGGCCAGGATTTCTTCGAAATGCTGACCCACGACAAGGGCTACGCCCGTCGTCTGACCAATTTCGGCAAGATCATCAACCCGCTGGGCATCCGCACCGTGGGCGAGTTCCCGAACCTCACCGAGACCCTGCTCAAGCGCGGTCACCCTGAGCACGTGGTGCGCAAGATCATGGGCGAGAACTGGGTCAACGTCTTGAAGGACGTCTGGGGCGAATAAGCCCTCCAAACCAAATCCATTTCCCCCTGCCGTCCGCGCAGGGGGCAACAAAACGAATTTTCTGGAGTTAAGTTTCCATGGCTAAGATCGCCCCGCAATTGCCTATCGAAGTCGACAGCGAAACCGGTGTCTGGACCTCTGACGCCCTGCCGATGCTGTACGTGCCGCGCCATTTCTTCGTCAATAACCACATGGGTATCGAAGAAGTGCTGGGCGCTGATGCCTACGCTGAAATTCTCTACAAGGCCGGCTACAAATCCGCCTGGCACTGGTGCGAGAAAGAAGCTGAATGCCACGGCCTGGAAGGCGTAGCGGTATTCGAACACTACATGAAGCGCCTGTCGCAACGCGGCTGGGGTCTGTTCAAGATCCAGGACATCGACCTGGAAAAAGGCACCGCCAGCGTCAAGCTCGAACACTCGGCATTTGTCTATGTGTACGGCAAGGTCGGCCGCAAGGTCGACTACATGTTCACAGGCTGGTTCGCCGGTGCCATGGACCAGATTCTTCAGGCCCGTGGCAGCTCGATCCGTACCGTTGCAGAACAGGTTTACGGTGGCTCCGAAGAAGGCCACGACGACGGCTTGTTTACCGTCAAGCCGTTGTAAGTCGAGGAACCCGCCATGGCTTTCGAAGCAATGTTTCAACCGATTCAAATCGGCAAACTGACCATCCGCAACCGCGTGCTCAGCACCGCGCATGCCGAGGTCTACGCCACCGACGGCGGCATG
>JAPLSD010000879.1 GCA_026398835.1 Pseudomonas sp. | reverse complement strand
ATGACCGCGAAGAACTGGGCCAACGCCTACAACATTCCGGCGGTGACCGAGGGCCGGCTGATCAAGGAGCAGATCCCCAACGGCAATCCCACGGGCATGCAAGGCTTCGTCTTTAATCTGCGCCGTCCGGTGTTCCAGGATGTTCGGGTGCGTCAGGCCCTGAGCCTGTTGCTGGACTTTGAATGGACCAACAAGCAACTGTTCAACGGCGCCTACGTTCGTACCCGCAGCTACTTCGAAAACTCGGAAATGGCCGCCAACGGCCCGCCGGACGCCGATCAACTGGCGATCCTCGATCCGTTCAGAGGAAAAATTCCCGAGCAGGTGTTCAGCGAGGCTTTCCAGAATCCGCAGTCCGATGCCAGCGGCATGATCCGCGCCCAGCAACGCAAGGCCTATCAACTGCTGCAAGAGGCCGGCTGGCGTATCGTCGACGACAAGATGGTCGACGCTAATGGCAAGCCGGTGACCATCGAGTTTTTGCTGGCCCAGACCGAGTTCGAGCGCGTGCTACTACCGTTCAAGCGCAACATGAGTGATCTGGGGATCGACTTGGTGATCCGTCGGGTCGACGTTTCCCAGTACATCAACCGCCTGCGCTCGCGGGATTTCGACATGGTGGTCGGCAGCTTCCCGCAGTCCAGCTCACCGGGCAACGAACAGCGCGAGTACTGGAAATCCGAAAGCGCCGACAAACCTGGCAGCCGTAACTACATCGGTTTGAAAGACCCGGTCATCGACGAACTCGTGGAACAGCTGATCAACGCCGATTCGCGTAACAGCCTGGTGGCCCATGCCCGCGCCCTCGACCGGGTATTGCAGTGGGGCTACTACGTGATCCCCAACTGGCACATCAAGACCTGGCGTGTGGCCTACTGGAACCACATCGGTCACCCGAAAGTCTCGCCGACCTATGACGTCGGTATCTCTACCTGGTGGATCAAACCCGACGCCAAACCGGCGATAGAAGTTGAAACCAAGGTGCAAGCCGAACCTGCAGGTGTGGAGCAATAAGATGCTGGCGTATATTTTTCGGCGACTGTTGCTGATTATCCCTACCCTGTTCGGCATATTGCTGATCAACTTCTTGATCATCCAGGCCGCTCCCGGTGGTCCGGTAGAGCAGATGATCGCCAAGCTCGAGGGCTTCGAAGGCGCTACCAGTCGCATCGCCGGCGGCGGCGCGGAAGTCTCGGTGGCGGGCTCCAGTTACCGTGGCGCCCAAGGTCTGGACCCGGCGCTGGTCAAAGAAATCGAGCACATGTACGGCTTCGACAAGTCGGCGCCGGAACGTTTGTGGATCATGGTCAAGAACTACGCCTCCCTGGATTTCGGCGACAGCTTTTTCCGCGACGCCAAGGTCATCGACCTGATCAAGGAAAAGCTGCCGGTGTCCATTTCACTTGGGCTCTGGAGCACGCTGATCATGTACCTGGTGTCGATCCCGCTGGGGATTGCCAAGGCCACGCGGCATGGCAGCCATTTCGACGTCTGGACCAGCTCGGCGATCATCGTCGGTTACGCCATTCCAGCGTTTCTGTTCGCCATTCTGCTGATCGTGGTCTTCGCCGGCGGCAGTTACTTCGACTGGTTCCCGTTACGCGGCCTAACCTCGAACAACTTCGACGAGCTGAGCTGGGGCCACAAGATTCTCGATTACTTCTGGCACCTGGCGCTGCCGGTGACGGCGTTGGTGATCGGCAACTTCGCCACCATGACCCTGCTGACGAAAAACAGTTTTCTCGATGAGATCAACAAACAGTACGTGATCACCGCCAAGGCCAAAGGTCTGACCAACCGCAAGGTGCTTTACGGCCATGTGTTCCGCAACGCCATGTTGCTGGTGATTGCCGGTTTCCCCTCGGCCTTCATTGGGATCTTCTTTACCGGTTCCTTGCTGGTGGAAGTGATCTTCTCCCTCGATGGCATGGGCCTGATGAGTTTCGAAGCGGCGATCAACCGCGACTACCCGGTAGTGTTCGGCACGCTGTTCATCTTCACGCTCCTGGGTCTGGTGGTGAAACTGATCGGCGACCTCACCTACACCCTGGTCGATCCGCGCATCGACTTCGAAAGCCGGGAGCATTGAGATGAATCTTTCCCCCCTCAATCGCCGACGCTTCGAACTGTTCAAGGCCAACAAACGTGGCTGGTGGTCGCTGTGGCTGTTTCTGATCCTGTTCGGCGCAAGCCTGGGTGCCGAACTGATCGCCAACGACAAGCCACTGGCGGTGCATTACGACGGAGACTGGTACTTCCCGGCGCTCAAGCGCTACCCGGAAACCACCTTCGGCGGTGAATTCCCGCTGGAAGCCAACTACAAGAGCCCGTACATCCGCGAACTGCTGGCAGAGAAAAACGCCTGGACGCTGTGGGCACCGATTCCCTATAGCTATCAGAGCATCAATTACGACCTGAAAGTCCCGGCCCCTGCGCCGCCTTCGACCGATAACTGGCTGGGCACCGACGACCAGGGCCGCGACGTCCTGGCCCGGGTGATCTACGGTTTCCGGATTTCGGTGTTGTTCGCCCTGACCCTGACCATCCTCAGTTCGATCATCGGCGTGATCGCCGGCGCCTTGCAGGGTTTCTACGGCGGCTGGGTCGACCTGGCCGGGCAGCGTTTTCTGGAGATCTGGTCCGGGCTGCCGGTGCTCTACCTGCTAATCATCCTCGCCAGCTTCGTGCAGCCAAACTTCTGGTGGCTGCTGGGGATCATGTTGCTGTTCTCCTGGATGAGCCTGGTGGACGTGGTGCGCGCCGAGTTCCTGCGTGGACGCAACCTCGAATACGTGCGTGCCGCCCGAGCGCTGGGCATGCAAAACGGCGCGATCATGTTCCGCCACATCCTGCCCAACGCCATGGTGTCGACAATGACCTTCATGCCGTTCATCCTCACCGGCGCCATTGGCACCCTGACCGCATTGGATTTCCTCGGTTTCGGCCTGCCGCCCGGAGCGCCGTCCCTCGGTGAACTGGTGGCCCAGGGCAAATCCAATCTGCAAGCGCCGTGGCTGGGCATGAGTGCCTTCGCCGTGCTGGCGATCATGTTGAGCCTACTGGTGTTTATCGGCGAGTCCGCTCGCGACGCCTTCGACCCTAGGAAGTGAAATGAATCAGGACAATCTGATCGAAATCCGCGACCTCTCCGTCGAATTTGTCGTCGGCGAACGTCGCCAGCGAGTGGTCGAACGCGTCAGCTTCAATATCAAACGCGGTGAAACCCTGGCCCTGGTGGGCGAAAGCGGTTCGGGCAAATCGGTGACTGCGCATTCGATCCTGCGCCTGCTGCCCTACCCCTTGGCACACCATCCGACCGGCGCCATCCTGTATGCCGGACAGGACATGTTGAGCTTGAGAGAGAAAACCATCCGCCACATCCGCGGCAACCGGATCGCGATGATTTTCCAGGAACCAATGACATCGCTGAACCCGCTGCATTCGATTGAAAAGCAGATCAATGAAGTGCTCGGCCTGCACAAAGGCCTGACCGGCAAAGTCGCGACCAAACGCACGCTGGAATTGCTGGAGCTGGTGGGCATTCCCGAGCCGCATAAGCGCCTCAAAGCCCTGCCCCACGAATTGTCCGGTGGTCAGCGCCAGCGAGTGATGATCGCCATGGCCCTGGCCAACGAGCCGGAACTGCTGATTGCCGACGAACCGACCACGGCTCTCGACGTGACCGTTCAGCTGAAAATCCTCGAGTTGCTCAAGGAATTGCAGGCCCGTCTGGGCATGGCATTGCTGCTGATCAGCCACGATTTGAACCTTGTGCGAAGAATTGCGCATCGCGTATGTGTCATGCAGCGCGGTTGCATCGTCGAACAGGCATCGTGCGAAGAGTTGTTCCGCGCGCCGCAGCATCCTTACACTCAGGAACTGTTGGCAGCGGAGCCTCGCGGCAACCCGGCGACCAATGTGGCCGGGGCGCCGCTGCTGGAAGTCGAGGACCTGAAAGTCTGGTTTCCGATCAAGAAAGGCTTTTTGCGCAACACCGTCGATTACGTGAAAGCGGTGGATGGCATCAATTTCAGCCTGCCTCAGGGCCAAACCCTGGGGATCGTGGGTGAAAGCGGTTCAGGTAAGTCCACACTGGGTCTGGCGATCTTGCGGTTGATCGCCAGTAAAGGTGCGATCCGTTTCGAGGGCAAGCAGCTAGACTGTCTGACGCAGCAACAGGTTCGACCGCT
>JAPLSD010000467.1 GCA_026398835.1 Pseudomonas sp. | reverse complement strand
CGCTTCAAAGGCAAAATGCAACCGGGCGTCACCCTGCGTGACCTGGTTCACGCCATTCCTTACTACGCGATCCAGGCTGGCCTGTTGACCGTAGAGAAGAAAGGCAAGAAGAACGCTTTCTCCGGTCGCATCCTGGAAATCGAAGGCCTCGACAACCTGAGCATCGAGCAAGCGTTCGAACTGTCCGACGCCTCCGCCGAACGTTCCGCTGCTGGCTGCACCATCAAGCTGTCGAAAGAGTCGATCACCGAGTACCTGAACTCCAACATCACCCTGCTGCGCTGGATGATCGGTGAAGGTTACGGCGATGCACGGACTCTGGAACGTCGCGCACAAGCGATGGAAGCCTGGGTTGCCAACCCTGAGCTGATGGTTGCCGATGCTGACGCCGAATACGCTGAAACCATCGAAATCAATCTGGACGACATCAAAGAGCCTGTGCTCTGCGCGCCAAACGATCCGGACGACGCCCGTCTGCTGTCCAGCGTTGCTGGCGAGAAGATCGACGAAGTGTTCATCGGTTCGTGCATGACCAACATCGGTCACTTCCGCGCTGCCGGTAAACTGCTGGAAAAAGTCGAAGGTTCGCTACCAACGCGTCTGTGGCTGTCGCCTCCGACCAAGATGGACGCTCACCAGCTGACCGAAGAAGGCTACTACGGCATCTACGGCAAGGCTGGCGCGCGCATGGAAATGCCGGGCTGCTCGCTGTGCATGGGTAACCAGGCTCGCGTTGAACCGAACTCCACCGTGGTGTCGACTTCAACCCGTAACTTCCCGAACCGTCTGGGCGATGGCGCGAACGTTTACCTGGCTTCGGCTGAGTTGGCGTCTGTTGCTTCGATTCTGGGTCGCCTGCCGACCGTCGAGGAGTACATGGCCTACGCGAAAGAAATCGACACCATGGCCAGCGATGTTTATCGCTACCTGAGTTTCGACCAGATCGCCGAGTTCCGTGAAGCTGCTGCGAACGCCAACATTCCGGTCGTTCAAGCCTAACGTTACAACGCCATAGAAAACGCCGCGTATCTTGCGATACGCGGCGTTTTTTTATGCCTGCCGGTCAGTTCCCGGCCCATGCCTTCAGCGTCTCCTGAACCGCGCCGTCCACACTCAAACCACTGAGTACCACCTGTGAGCGTTCAGTCACCGGCAAGGCCCGCAATGCCTCTTTGGCCTCGTGTTTCAAACGCGCCAACACCAGTCGCTTGCCTTCGACACTGACATGAACAAAGAACTCCTCCAGTGCCTCGATGCTGGTGCCATCCAGGTCGGGCGACTCTTCCAGGCTCAGAATCACCGTATGAATCGGCTCCTCACTGTGACGTATCAATCTGAGCGCCCCACCCAGGATCCGTTCGACATTGGCAAAAAACAGCGGCTCACCCGGGCGAAGAATGAGCATTCCGGGAATTTTCAGGGCTAAGGGATGCCTCTCCAGATCGACGTAATCATGCCCGCCGCCCACGCGTCCAAGGATCTGGATGTCCGCCGAGGACATCTGCCGCAGCATCAGCACCACACTGATGGCGACCGCCACCAACAATCCGTCCAGCACGCCGAGTACCAACACCGCAGCCACGGCACAGATGACCAGCAACCGGTCGCGACGCCAGATGAAATAGCGTCCCAGTGGCTGCAGGCTCAGCCCGCGAGCCAGGGCATGAATGACGATGGCCGCCAGCACCGGCTCCGGCGTCAGGGCAATGTAAGGCAGCACGGTCAACACGATGACCAGCACCACCAGTGCCGCGACAGCGCCCGCCAGACGCGATCCGGCACCCGCCGCCTCATTCGCGGAGGTCGCCGAATAGCCGGCTCCCGCCGGCATGCCGTGAAACAAGCCAGACAGCAGATTGGCCGCCCCCAGCGCCAGCAAATCCCGGTTCGTAGACACCCGATCGCCGTGCTTGAGGGCAAAAGAACTGATTGAGCCGTACGACTCGGCATACAAGATCATCACCATGGCAAAGCCCAACTCACCGAGGCGCAACCAGCTAGTGAACGGCAACACCGGCAACTGCGGGACCTCCAGGCTCAGGTCGATCACACCGATCAGATTCACGCCATAGGCCGGCAGGTTGAGCCACTGACCGGCCGCGATGCCGACCACCACCACCAACAGCCCTCCCGGCACGCGTTTGACCCGTGCGAACAGCCATAACAGCGCCAGGGCAACCGCCGCAACACCGGCACCGGCCCAGTTCCAGCTCGGTAATTGCTCCAGTAACTCAGGCAGAAAGCGAATCAGATTGCTGTTCGTCAGGTGCACGCCAACAACCGTCGCGACCTGTTTGAGGATGATGGTGATCGCCAATCCTAAAGCGAACCCGCGCAACACAGGCTTGGCAATGAAGGACGTTACGCTGCCGAGCTTGAACAGCCCCGCCAGTAAAAAGAACGCCCCGGTGACCAACACCAGACCGATTGCCAGCGTCAATCGCAGCGCCGAATCGCCACCGGCAAGCGTCGCGGTTGCGGCGGCCAGAACGGCTGCCGAAGAGGATGTCGCGGACACAATGGCGAAGCGGCTGGTGCCGAACAGCCCATAACACAGTAAACCGGCGAACAATGCGATGACCCCGGCCTGAGGCGGCAACGCGGCAATGCTCGAGTAGGCAACAGCTTCAGGCAACAGCAAGCCGGCAATCGACAAGCCTGCCAGCAGATCCTGCGTCCGGCTTGGCTGCGGCGGTGCCGCCTGCTCTGGGGCTGGCGCAGAGATTGGGGCGCGCGGACTACTCAGCAATCGAACTGACCCCGTTCGACAGGTAACGGGGCTTCTGACTGCGTGCAAGATTCATGGTGTTGGCCTGAAGTTTCTGACCTTGATTGGTTACAAGGTCACTGGCGATTCGGCTCTGGGGGAAATCAGCCCAGAGAAGCTCACTGAACGGCGTTGCGTCAGTAAGCCGCAAGCATAGTCGCCAATAGCGATTTGGCCTTGATATCAATCAACCGGGCAGCGCTTCGCACGCTGAACCGGCCGCCGCCAAGGGTCAGTTAAATTGCAAAAAAACCTGTGGGAGCCGGGCTTGCCCGCGAAGCGAACACCGCGGTTTTTCAGGCATTACGCGTCATCGTTCTTCGCGGGCAAGCGAACGTCGCCCGGCCCTTCCCACAGGATGCCCATCGCTCAAATTTCTTAGCTGGCTGAACTCAGGCTCAAGCGCTAAGCGAATAGATCAACGCCGAAATCGCCACCAGCCCCACCAGCGTCACGAAGACGTTGGAGGCCTGACCGCGATACCGAGCCATGGCCGGCACGCGACGGATCGCATACATCGGCATCAGGAACAAAATCGCCGCGATGATCGGGCCACCGAGGGTCTCGATCAT
>JAPLSD010000093.1 GCA_026398835.1 Pseudomonas sp. | reverse complement strand
TTGGCTTGTTGGTGCTGTTGATCGGCTTCGGGCTGTTTTTCAATCAGCGCTTGAGTGAGCTGCTGACGTCTTTGAGTGATTACACTGCTGGCGTCTTGCTGGTTCTGGCGGCGTCAACGGTCTGGACCTTTTATGCCTTGGGTCAGAAGCAATTGCTCACGGTGTGGAATTCGTTCCAGATAATGATGGTGATCTACCTGTTTTGCGCGCTGCTGCTGATGCCTTGGGTGCACCCGCTGGAGGCGCTGCAACTGAGTCCGGTGCAAGGCTGGCTGCTACTCGGTTGCTGTTTGAATACCTTGATTGCCTACGGCGCATTTGCCGAAGCCCTGGCGCATTGGGAGGCTTCGCGAGTCAGTGCGACGCTGGCAATTACACCGTTGGTGACCTTCGGCGCGGTGGCGCTGGCGGCCAGGCTGTGGCCGGAGTATGTGCACGCCGAGCAGATAAATGGCCTGGGTTATGGCGGCGCGGTACTGGTGGTGCTCGGCTCGGCACTCGTCGCTCTTGGGCCATCGTTGATGGCCGGGCTCAAGGCCCGGAAGGTGCGGATGGCGGCGGGGTAGTGGATACAGCCTCCTCGCCATAAAGGCTCCCTACAGCGCAGCCACTTTTGACACCTTCACCGCCGCAGGCTTGAGCACCAACCACAACGCCCCTGCGATCAAAATCCCGCCATACACATGCGCCATGGACAACGGTTCATCGAGGAACAGCGCGCCCCATAACACGCCAAACGGCGGGATCATGAAGGTCACGGTCATAGATTTGACCGGGCCAATCGAGCTGAGCAAGCGAAAATACAGGATGTACGCAAAGGCTGTGCAGACCAGCCCCAACCCCAGCAGCGACAACCAGACGCTCCAGCCACCCCAGCTTGCCGGCGGCTGGCTGATGGCGCTGTAACCGAACAGCGGCAATAGAAACAACGTCGCGCCCAGCATGCTGCCCAGCGCCGAGAGGCGACTGTCGAGCCCGCCTTGCTGATCCAGCCAGCGGCGGGCGAGGAAACCGGCGAAGCCGTAGCAGGTGGTCGCGAGGAGGCAGGCGAGGGCGCCCATCAGCAGTTCCAGGTCGAAGGCCATGGGACCTGCGCGGGTCAGAACACCGACCCCGAACAGACCAAGGCAGACGCCGGCAATCTTCGCCGGGGTGAGTCTTTCGCTGAAGAACACACCACCAATCAACACGCCCATCAACGGCGTCGTTGCGTTGAATATCGCCGAGTAACCGGCCGGCAGCACTTGGGCGGCAACCGAATACATTGTCGCCGGAATCCCCGAGTTGATCACCCCGAGCAGCAGGACCGTCTTGAACTTGCCACGAAAGTCCCAGCTGACACGCATCAGCGCCAGGATCACCAACAGACCGGTGGCGGCAATCGATACGCGGAAAAAGGCGGTGGGGATAGTGCCAATCACTGGGGCGATGATGCGCATGAACAGGAAGCTCGCGCCCCAAATGGCGGCAAGCGACAGCAAGCGCAGTATATCGACGGGGTTCACGGCGTGTTCCTTACTGGATTGGCGCGCAAGTGTCGCCGCAGGTCGGACACATGGCAATGGTTGCTTTGCGTAACAATTGGCCTCTAAGCTCAGCCCTTCAACGATAAGAACCATCCCCAGAGGTTTATCTATGCCGCAGCAATGGCCAGCCGCCGACATCGCCCGAATGATCCTCGATGGCTTCGACGATTACCGCGAGCATTTCCGCCAGATCACCGACGGCGCTCGCGGCCGCTTCGAGCAGGCGCAATGGCAAGAGGCGCAAGTCGCCTCGGCGGCGCGGATCAACCTCTATGAAGATAAAGTCAGTGAAGTGGTCGCTCGGCTGCACGAGGCCTTTGATACCGAGGAAATGCTGGACGTTACGTTCTGGCCGCTGGTGAAAAGCGCTTACATCAGCCTGATTGATCTGCGCTTCGACGATGAGCTGTCCGAGACCTGGTACAACTCGACCTTCTGCGGCCTGTTCAGCCATGACCTGATCAGCGACGGCTGCATGTTCATCCACACCACCCGGCCGAGTCTGCGCCGGGCCCGTGCTGCGCAAACCCGCATCTATAAGCCTGAGGGTAAACTGTCGGGCATGCTCGAGCAGATCTTCGTTGACTACAGCTTCAGCGAGGCCTACGCCGATTTGCCAGGCGATCTGCGCCGGCTCGAAGCGCAGTTGCGTGAGAACCTGCCGGATTGGGTCTGCAAGGACCCGGAGTTGAGCGTCGAGTTGTTTTCCTCCGTGCTGTACCGCAACAAGGGCGCGTACCTGGTGGGGCGCATCTACACCCAGAATGACCAATGGCCGTTGGCGATTCCCTTTCTGCACCGCGAAGGCAGTGGGATTCAGATCGACGCGCTGATCACCGATGAAGCGGATGTGTCGATCATCTTCTCCTTTACCCGTTCGTATTTCATGGTCGACGTGCCGGTGCCAGCGGAGTTCATCGGCTTTCTCAAGCGCATCCTGCCAGGCAAGCACATCGCCGAGCTGTACACCTCGATCGGCTTCTACAAGCACGGCAAGTCCGAATTTTATCGCTCGCTGATCAATCACCTGGCCAATACCGACGACCAGTTCATCATGGCCCCCGGTGTGCGTGGCATGGTCATGAGCGTGTTTACCCTGCCGGGTTTCAACACCGTATTCAAAATCATCAAGGACCGGTTCTCACCATCGAAGAACGTCGACCGCGCGACGGTGATCGAGAAGTATCGCTTGGTAAAAAGTGTCGACCGGGTTGGGCGTATGGCCGATACCCAGGAATTCGCTGACTTCCGTTTCCCGCTGAGCAAATTCGACCCGGCGTGCCTGGCTGAATTGCTGGAAGTGGCGGCCAGGACGGTGGAGGTTGATGGCGATACCGTGCTCATCCGCCACTGCTGGACCGAGCGCCGGATGACGCCGTTGAACCTGTACCTGGAAAACGCCAACGACGCGCAGGTTCGCGAGGCGCTGGAGGACTACGGCCTGGCGATCAAGCAACTGGCGGCGGCGAACATCTTCCCCGGCGACATGCTGCTGAAGAACTTCGGCGTTACCCGTCACGGCCGGGTGGTGTTCTATGACTACGACGAAATCTGCTTCCTGACCGAAGCCAACTTCCGCCACATCCCGGCCCCGCGCACCCCGGAAGATGAAATGGCCTCGGAGCCGTGGTACTCGATCGGGCCGCTGGACGTGTTTCCCGAGGAGTTTCCGCCATTTCTGTTTGCCGACGCCGGGCAACGGCGGTTGTTCGATAAACTGCATGGCGAGCTGTACAACGCCGACTACTGGAAAAGCCTGCAAGCGGCCATTCGCGCCGGCAAGGTGATCGACGTGTTCCCGTATCGGCGCAAGGGGCTGGATAACGAATAACGCGCACCGATCGTTCCCACGCGGAGCATGGGAACGATCATTTATGTTGGCAAATCTGCGACAATCCGCCCCCTGCACCACTAGACGACTTTTGCGTACCTGATGACTGACCAACCGCCTGCTATCGACCAACTGCTGAAAAATCTCGATCACGCCATGCTTGCCGACCGTCACCGGCTGCGGCGGCAGTTGCTTGAGCTGCGTAAAAAGCCTGACGAGGCCAAGCTGGCGCAGTGGGTCGAGCGCGCGCAGGCGTCCTGTGATCGGGTCGTTGCGCGGCGTGCCAGCCTGCCGCTGAT
>JAPLSD010000573.1 GCA_026398835.1 Pseudomonas sp. | reverse complement strand
CGCAGACTTCGCACGAAAGGTAATCGCATAAATAACGGCCACCAGACTCAAGGCCATGGCAGGCCCATCGTATTGATAGGACAGGTTTTGCAGGAAAAACGGGTTATACCAGAGGGGCAACAGCACAAAGCAACATGAAACCGTGGGTGCTTTGTAGTAATGCATCGTCAGGCTCGTCAAGGCATGGGCCATGACGAACGTGGCAATTAAAAGAGGCAGCGGGAAAATATTCGGGGCACCCGATGAAAACGTCAGGGCATTGTAAAACAGCTCGGTGAATAACCGCCCCTGACCCGCCCAGGCTGTTCCGGCAGCCAATGACCGCCAGTTATCGTCAATATAATAGTAGTCCGCCAACATCAGAGGAAATATGTAAATGAAAGTGGCAGTCAAAAAGAACAACAACACTTCACGGCTCAGCAATTTTTTGTCAAAAAAACGCGCCACCCTCATTTCAACACTCCTTTCTCCATCCTGAACCTCACAGGCGTCCTCTTACAGACCGATCTTGTTTTTACCCCCTACAACGTCTTTCACCACATACCGCGGCCGATGCTTTGCTTCTATATAAATCCTGCCGACATACTCACCGAGTATGCCAATACCAATAAGCTGCACACCGCCCAGAAAAAGAATGGCCGTTATCAACGAAGGGTAACCCGGCACAGTGTTACCAAAGAAAATTTTGTCCACCACCATATAAATGGCATAGACGATCGCAAACAAGGAAATCCCGCTGCCGATATAAGTCCACAACCGCAAAGGTACCGTACTAAAAGAAGTAATGCCCTCCAGCGCCAGGTTCCATAGCTTCCAGCCGTTGAATTTGGTGGTTCCCGCCACCCGCTCGCCCCGTTCATATTCGATGACCACCGTATTGAAGCCCGCCCACGACAGGACGCCCTTCATAAATAGCTGATGCTCCGGCAGCGCCCGGATGACATTCACGACCTTGCGGTCCATTAGCCGGAAATCACCTACGTTTTCTTCGATCTTCGTGTAGGCGATCCTGTTTATCAGGTGGTAGAACAGTGCCGCGCTATGCCGTTTCAGGTAGCCGTCGGTGGCGCGAGCACGGCGTTTGGCGAGAACCACATCAGCCCCGTTCATCCACTCCTGGACCAACAGAGGAATCACGCTGATCGGGTCCTGCAGATCAACATCCATCGGTATTACGACGTCACCGCTGGCGTACTCGAGCCCGGCAAATAACGCGGG
>JAPLSD010000052.1 GCA_026398835.1 Pseudomonas sp. | reverse complement strand
CGATGACGAAATCAGCACAGTGAGTCAGGTCCGCGCGGGTGCATTCGGCAGATGTTCATAGAGCGTGCGGCAGACGCCAATGATGTGCTGCTCGATCAGTTCGGCAGCCTTGTCGGCATCGCCGGCGCGACACGCGGCGAGGATGTCGCGGTGCTCGTGGTCGGCGCGCTCCTTGCCTTCTGAGAGGCTCATTTGCATGCGCAGGTAGCGTTCGACCTTGTCGTGGATCGAGCGGATCAGGTTGATCAGAAACGGTCGCTGCGCGGGTTCGTACAGGCAGGCATGCAGGGCCCAGTTCAATTCGGCCCAGCGGCCGATGTTGTTTTCGTCGATGAACTCGGCACAGATGCTTTCGGCACGGGCGAAGGTGGCTTCGGTCATATTCGGCACGGCCAAGCGAATCGCCTGGACCTCCAGCAACACCCGGACTTCAAAAATCTGCGCCAGTTCGGGCTCGGAAATCTTCGTCACCACCGCACCCTTGTTGCGCTGGAACTGCACCAGACCTTCCGCTTCAAGGCGTTTGAGCGCCTCACGCACCGGGATTTTGCTGACGTTAAACAGGCGCGCGATATCGTCCTGACGGATCGGCTCGTCTTCGGCGAAATGACCGCCGATGATTGCTTCACGTAAGTGTTTGACGATGACTTCCGAGGCGGAAGGGACAATGCCAAGATTGGGCGCGTTGAAGCTTGGTAACGGCAATTGAATGAGTCCCGGTAGGCGTGATGACGGATATTGTATACGAGCACTCAGTGACTCCAAGGCCTTTTCCCGTCATCTGCGTCCTTGTCCGCGCAGTGCCCCATGCTAGAGTGCTCGGCCACGTGTCTGGAGCCCTTCATGAGCCTTTTGATTCGCAGTTGCGCTGCTTTGTTACTGACACTCAGCCTGCCGCTGGTCGCCGCGCCAGCCCCGATGCACGCGCAATTTCTGCCTCCAGACGACTTGGCCCTGCGTAACGCTCAACCTGAGCAACAGCAACTGTTTCAGGTTACCGAGTATTCGGTGGTGGTCGGCAGTCAGCGCCAGTCCACTCAACAACCGATCCCGGTGACT
>JAPLSD010000536.1 GCA_026398835.1 Pseudomonas sp. | reverse complement strand
GCCGCACATGATCGCGAAATGATTGTCGTAGCATTGACCGGACGCGATGGCGGCGGCATGGCCTCGCTGCTTTTGCCCGAAGACGTCGAAATCCGCGTACCGGCCAATGTCACCGCACGTATTCAGGAAGTCCACCTGCTGGCGATCCACTGCCTTTGCGACTTGATCGACAGCCAACTGTTTGGGAGTGAAGAATGACCCCTAATCGCCTTGGCCTACTGGCCTTGACTCTATGCCTGAGCATCAGCGGTTGCACGTCAGTGGTTACTGCCAGCCGCGAAAAACCCATTGATGACGACCGCGGAACCCGCACCTTTGGCAGCAAGATCGACGACACCTTGATCGAGACCAAAGTCGGCGTAAACATCGCCAAGGCTAATCCGGACCTGGACAACAACTCTCACATCGTCGTCACCAGCTTCAACGGCGTCGTGCTGCTCGCCGGACAGACTCCGCGCGACGACCTCAAGGCTCAGGCCGAACAAGTCGCCGGCACTGTCCAGCGCGTGAAGACAGTGCACAACGAGCTGCAAGTTCTGCAGCCCTCCTCGCTGCTGGCGCGCCAGAACGACGCCTGGCTGACCACCAAGATCAAGACCCAGATGCTCGCCGATGCCAGCATCCCCGGCTCGCGCATCAAAGTCGTGACCGAGAACGGCATCGTCTACCTGCTGGGCTTGCTGACCAAACAGGAAGCCGCCCAAGCCACCAGCCTGGTGCAGGGTGTTTCTGGCGTGCAGAAGATTGTGAAGCTGTTCGAGTACATCGACTGACACAGCACGATTGGCAGACACAAAAAAGGCGATCCAGATGGATCGCCTTTTTTTGTTACTTGACCACTTTCAGACTTGGCCGGCCGCTTGGACGCGGCGGCTCGCTATCAGGTGGCGGAACGTCATCATCCGGCTCAACCTCGCCATCGTCCTCCATAGACGATTCCAGATCGAAGACCATGCCCTGGCCGTTCTCCCGGGCATAAATGCCCAGGATGGCAGCTATAGGCACGTACAGCGTATGCGGCACACCGCCGAAACGCCCTTCGAAGCTGACCGCATCGTTATCCATGTGCAAATGCCGCACGGCACTTGGCGATACGTTCAGGACGATCTGTCCGTCACTGGCAAAACCTTGGGGCACCTGCACCGACGGGTACTCGGAATTGACCAGCATGTGCGGGGTGCAATCGTTGTCCACAATCCACTCATAGAGCGCGCGGACCAGATAAGGTCGACTGGAGTTCATAGCGGCTCCTTAAGCCTTAGCGCATATCGCGTTCGACATCAGACAGACTCGCCTGGAATGCCTCACGCGCAAACTGGCGCTCCATATAATCAAGCAACGGCTTTGCGGGCCGCGGCAACTCAATACCTAGAATCGGCAAACGCCAAAGAATTGGCAATAGGCAGCAATCGACCAGACTTTGTTCCTCACTGAGGAAAAACGGCTTGTCGGCAAACAGTGGCGAAACGCCAGTGAGGCTTTCCCGCAACTCTTTACGAGCCTGTACCCGAGCGGCTTCTTTGCTGCGCGAGTCCAGAATCAAATCCACCAACCCACACCAGTCACGCTGAATACGATGAATCAGCAGACGGCTATTGGCGCGCGCTACCGGATAAACCGGCAGCAAAGGCGGATGCGGGTAACGCTCATCCAGATATTCCATCACCACGGTTGACTCCCACAACGCCAGGTCACGATCGACCAGGGTGGGCAAGCTGCCGTAAGGGTTCACTTCGATCAGTTTTGGCGGCTGACGGCCCGCCTCCACAGTAATGATCTCGGCGCTGACACCCTTCTCTGCGAGCACGATGCGTACTCGGTGGGAATAGTGGTCGGCGGGGTCGGAGTAACAGGCCAACCGATTGGTCACGCCCATGGCGGTCCTCCTCGCTTGTTGAAATTATCGGGAGCAGAAAACGAGCGCGCCCAGAGGGCGCCTCCCGTAACGTCTGGATGATCCAGACACGTTACACGTTCAGAGACGCCCTTGGGCGCGCACGATTAACAGCAATTACTTACAACTTTATCAATGAACGTCCTTCCAGTATTCGCGCTTGAGCAGATAAGCGAATACAAAGAAGAAGGCCAGGTACAGCAACACGTAGGTACCGATGCGCTGATGCTGCAGCTTCACCGGGTTGGCCGAGTAGGCCAGGAAGGTCACCAGATTCTTGACCTTCTCGTCGAACTGCTCTTCGTTCAGCGTACCGGTTTTCGGCAATACCGTCAGCTGATCGCAGGCTTCATGAGTCAAAGCAGTGCCGGTCAGTGGATCGTATTGCTTCTTGCCGTTTTCGACGATTTGAACTTGTTTGCAGCCTACCACCTGACGACCCTGCAGGCCGACCAGAACGTTAGGCATACCGACATTCGGGAACACTTTGTTGTTCACACCCCAAGGACGTGCCGGATCTTCGTAGAAAGAACGCAGGTAGCTGTAGAGCCAGTCAGTACCACGAACACGAGCCACCAGAGTCAGGTCGGGCGGAGCCGCACCAAACCAGGCTTTTGCGTCAGCAGGCTGCATGCCGATGCTCATGTGGTCACCGATCTTGGCGCCAGTGAGCACCAGGTTCTTGAGCATCAGATCATGAGGAATGCCCAGATCGTCGGCGACGCGCTCATAGCGCTGGAACTTGGCGCTGTGGCAGCCCATGCAGTAGTTGGCGAACGTACGCGCGCCATCCTGCATTGCAGCCTTGTCGGAGACGTCGATATCGACCTTTTCCAGTTCAGGACCACCGTGCTCGGCCGCGAAGGACAATACAGGCATAGCAGCAAGAATCAGTACAGCAAATAGCTTTTTCATCAGCCAGTCACCCTTTCCGGAACCGGTTTGGTCTTCTCGAGCCTGGTGTAGAACGGCATCAGAATGAAGTAGGCGAAGTACAGGAAGGTACAGACCTGCGACAGCAACGTACGTTCCGGGGTAGGCGCCATGACACCCAACCAGCCAAGAATCACGAAGGAGATGCAGAACACCCAGAGCCAGATCTTGCTCAGCCAGCCCTTGTAGCGCATGGACTTGACCGGACTACGGTCGAGCCAGGGCAGGACGAACAGCATGGCAATCGAAGCACCCATGGCAACAACGCCCAGGAGCTTGTCGGGAATCGCACGCAGGATCGCGTAGAACGGCGTGAAGTACCAAACCGGCGCAATGTGTTCCGGGGTCTTGAAAGCGTTCGCCACTTCAAAGTTCGGCTTCTCGAGGAAGTAGCCGCCCATTTCAGGGAAGAAGAACACGATCGAGCAGAAGATGAACAGGAACACCACCACGCCGACGATATCTTTCACGGTGTAGTACGGGTGGAAGGCAATGCCATCCAGCGGTACGCCGTTTTCGTCTTTGTGCTTTTTGATGTCCACGCCG
>JAPLSD010000356.1 GCA_026398835.1 Pseudomonas sp. | reverse complement strand
CTTTTGTGTGGTGATCGTCTACAACAACGTCATCGCCCGCTTACGTCGCACGTCCCACAGCCTGATCGAAGCTTCGATGGATCTGGGCGCCGACGGCTGGCAGACCTTCCGCTACATCGTCCTGCCCAACCTCAGTTCGGCATTGCTGGCCGGCGGCATGCTGGCGTTCGCCCTGTCGTTCGACGAAATCATTGTCACCACCTTTACCGCCGGCCATGAACGCACCCTGCCGCTGTGGCTGCTTAACCAACTCAGCCGACCGCGCGATGTACCGGTGACCAACGTGGTGGCGATGCTGGTGATGCTCGTGACCATGTTCCCGATCCTTGGCGCCTACTACCTGACCCGCGGTGGTGAAAGCGTGGCCGGAAGTGGCGGCAAATGATCAGCCTTACAAATCCAACAACGAATTCGCTGCAAGAGGACAAAACCATGCAAACCAAACTGCTGATCAACGGCCAATTGGTCGACGGTGAAGGCCCCGGCCAGCCTGTGTTCAACCCGGCGTTGGGCCGTGTGTTGGTGGAAATCAATGAAGCCAGCGAAGCTCAGGTCGACGCCGCTGTACGCGCCGCCGATGCCGCGTTCGAGGGGTGGTCGCAAACCTCGCCCAGAGAGCGCTCGCTGCTGTTACTCAAACTCGCCGATGCTATCCAGACCCACGGCGAAGAGCTGGCCAAGTTGGAATCGGACAACTGTGGCAAACCCTACAGCGCTGCGCTGAACGATGAGATTCCGGCGATTGCCGATGTGTTCCGCTTCTTTGCTGGCGCCAGCCGTTGCATGAGCGGTATGGCCGGTGGCGAATACCTGCCCGGCCACACGTCGATGATCCGCCGAGATCCGGTCGGCGTGGTGGCTTCCATCGCGCCGTGGAACTACCCGCTGATGATGGTCGCCTGGAAAATCGCCCCGGCCCTGGCCGCCGGTAATACCGTGGTACTCAAGCCGTCAGAACAAACACCACTGACCGCATTGCGTCTGGCTGAACTGGCGTCGGACATTTTCCCGGCCGGTGTACTCAACCTGGTGTTCGGCCGTGGTCCAAGTGTCGGTAGCCCGCTGGTTACCCATCCGAAAGTGCGCATGGTGTCGCTGACCGGCTCGATTGCCACCGGCGCGAACATCATTTCCAGCACCGCCGACAGCGTCAAACGCATGCACATGGAGCTGGGCGGTAAAGCCCCGGTGATCATCTTCGACGACGCCGACATCGACGCCGCCGTGGAAGGCATTCGTACCTTCGGTTTCTACAACGCCGGCCAGGACTGTACCGCTGCCTGCCGCATTTATGCGCAGGAAGGCATCTACGACACATTCGTCGAGAAGCTGGGCGCAGCGGTCAGCACCATTAAGTACGGCTTGCAGGATGATCCGGCCACCGAACTCGGCCCATTGATCACGGCTCAACATCGCGACCGCGTGGCCGGGTTTGTCGAGCGTGCTGTGGCACAACCGCACATTCGCTTGATCACCGGCGGCAAGCCGGTGGAAGGCGATGGTTTCTTCTTCGAACCAACGGTGTTGGCCGATGCACAACAGGACGATGAGATCGTCCGTCGCGAAGTGTTTGGGCCGGTGGTGTCAGTGACCAAATTCACCGACGAAGCGCAGGTTCTGACCTGGGCCAACGATTCGGACTACGGCCTGGCGTCGTCGGTCTGGACCGCCGACGTCGGCCGCGCCCATCGCTTCGCCGCGCGTTTGCAGTACGGCTGCACCTGGGTCAACACGCACTTCATGCTGGTCAGCGAAATGCCTCACGGAGGTCAGAAACTGTCCGGTTATGGCAAGGACATGTCCGCGTACGGGCTGGAGGATTACACCACCGTAAGGCATGTGATGTTTAAGCACTAAAAGCTTCGTAGGATCGCCGCCCGGAGCTTGCTCGCGATAGCGTCACCGCGAGTTCAAGGACGAAATCGGCGATACGCACCATCAGGTTCCACACCAAAGAAGCCAAAACAATAACCACCGATCCGGGTTGGGCCGTCATGGCCCCGCCACGGTTTCGGACATCCGAAATCTGCCGATTTTCCGGAGAAATACTTTATGAGTGCATCACCCGATCTCTCTGTAATAGCCGCCGACAGCGATGCCGAGCAGCTACGCAAACTGGGCTACACCTCAAACTTCAATCGCAGCATGAGCCTGTGGGAAAACTTCGCCCTGGGCTTCACTTACCTGTCGCCGGTAGTCGGCGTCTACACTCTGTTCGGCCTGTGCCTGGCTGCCGGTGGGCCTCCTATGTTCTGGGCCTACTTGTTGGTCGGCTGCGGGCAATTGCTGGTGTGCCTGATCTTCGGTGAAGTGGTTTCACAGTTCCCGATTTCCGGTGGGGTTTACCCTTGGGCCCGTCGTTTGGTAGGCAAGCGCTGGGCGTGGATGGTCGGCTGGATTTACTCCATCGCCCTGTGTGTAACCATCGCTGCCGTTGCGGTCGGTGCCGGCCCTTATCTGGCGGCAATGATGGGCTTCGAACCAAACAACAACACCAACATCGTTATCGCTCTGGTGCTGACGCTGTTTGCCACACTGGTCAACCTCAGCGGCACCAAAGTGCTGGCACGCATTGCCATGTTCGGTTTCCTCTGCGAACTGGTGGGTGCGGTAATCGTCGGCGTGTACCTGCTGGTGTTCGAGCGTCATCAGCCACTCAGCGTGTTGTTCAACACCTTTGATATCCGCATTGACGGCTCCTACCTGCCGGCCTTCCTCACTGCGTCGTTGGCGGGGATGTTCCTCTACTACGGCTTCGAAGCCTGCGGCGACGTCGCCGAAGAAACCCCGAACCCAAGCAAGCAGATTCCGCTGGCCATGCGCATGACCATCTACATCGGCGGCATCGCGGCGATGTTCGCTTGTCTGGCACTGATCCTCGCCGTGCCGGACATGCAAGCGGTGATCAATGGCACCGACAAAGACCCGGTCACCACCATCCTCAACAACGCCTTCGGCCCTGTTGGCTCGAAAGTGGTGATGGGTGTGGTAATGATTTCCTTCATCTCCTGCGTCATCAGCCTGCAAGCGGCAGCCAGCCGTCTGCTGTACTCCTACGCACGGGACGAAATGGTCATCGGCAGCAGCCT
>JAPLSD010000256.1 GCA_026398835.1 Pseudomonas sp. | reverse complement strand
GACCGGTCGATCTTGATCGTTTGTGTGCGCAAACGCTTGAGGTAACTCAGTGACGAGTGACCGGTGCCGAAATCGCCAAGCGAGAACCGCACCCCCAACGCCTGGCACGCTTCCAGGCACGTACTGACATGCTGGATATTCTCGATAGCTACCGACTCGACTATTTCCAGATCGAGCATCTGCGGCGCCACCTGGGCATGCCGCTCAAGTACCGACTTGAGTCGATCGACAAAATCCGCCCTCTGAAAATGCCGGGCCGCGATATTGATGCTGACCGGCCAGCTCTGCCCCGCCAGTTGCCATTGATGCATTTGCGTCATGACCTGATCCATAACCCATTCGCCAATATCGACGATCAGATCCGTCTCTTCCACCAGCGGCAAAAAGTCCTTGGGCGGTACCAGCCCGTTTTGCGGATGCTCCCAGCGCAACAACGCCTCGAAGCCGACGACGGAACCGCGGCGCATATTGACCTTGGGCTGAAAGTGCAAAGACAGTTCTCCCCTGGCCAGCGCTTGACGCACCCGCTCGACGGTCTGATAGGTCACCTTGACCTCTCTGTCACGTGACACGTCGAACAAATGGTAGCGATTTCGTCCCCCCTGCTTGGCCACGTACATGGCCTGATCGGCGTGACGCAACAGGGTTTCGGCATCTTCGTTATCCGCGGGGAACAGCGTGACGCCGATACTGGCGAATACATTGATCTCTTTGCCGAGTACCGAATAAGGCGCGGAGATTGCCCCCAGCACCCGGTGCAAGGCAGCGTCCAATTCAGAGACGTCGCGCACATAGCGCAAAATCAGCACGAACTCGTCACCCGCCAGCCGCGCCACCGCGTCCTCGCCACGAATGATCGCGCGCAGGCGCTTCGCGACTTCCACCAACAACAAATCGCCGCTGGCATGACCGTAACCATCGTTGACCGCCTTGAAGCCGTCGAGGTCGAGCATGCACACCGCCAGAGGAATATTCTCCAGCCGGGAAAAATCCAGGGATTGATCGAGCAGGTCAGACAGGAATGCACGATTGGGTAGACCGGTCAGTACGTCATGGCCTACCCGCCATTGCAGCGAGTGCAGAAGTTTACGTTTCTCGCTGACATCAAAGCGAATCGACACGTACCTTTGCACCCGGCCGGTCTCATCGTCGAGTAGCGGCACCACGGTGCTGTCGACCCAATACAGCGTGCCGTCCTTGGCGCGATTACATATTTCGCCTTTCCAGACCTTGCCCAAGGCAATGCTGCGCCACATCGAGGTAAAAAATTCGGCGGAATGTAACCCCGAACGGAGCATTCGGTGGTTTTCCCCCAATAACTCTTCCCGGCTGTAGCCGGAAATCAGGCAGAACTGGTCATTGACGTGAGTAATCCGCCCCGCCAGGTCGGTCTCGGAGAAAATGGCGGCTGCGTCCACGGCCCTGCGGTATCTCTCATCCATGAGTCAGACTCGCTGTCGTTTTATACGGCGTTTGGCCTTCGAATCGGCGGAAATCAACTAGGATGAACCAAGGCATCCGGTAACACTGGAGGGCAGAACGTCGGCAACGATTGAGGTGACAAAAGCAATGCAATGATTGGCTGTTCCGTAAGCCCGCCTTTTGAAACCAGCTCAGCAAATGCCTGTACCACGTGCGGATTCTACGAAATACATCACATCTTGCAAAGCAAGGTGATGAATTATGAAGGTAGCAGGGCTTACTCAGGCTGAACTAGGTGAAAAAACCGGTTTTGACCCTAAAACCATCAGCCGCTTCGAAACCGGCACCTATACCCCCAGCGTGGAAGCCCTGTTCCTGCTTGCCGATGTGCTGGGGGTAAAGCTGAAAGCCTTTTTCGCGGATCTGGGCGATGAAGACGAACAGCGGGCTTATTTGTTCGGTGTCATTCACAAAGCCACCCCGAAGGATCTGGGAAAGCTGATAGCAGCGGTAGACCAGGCCTTGTCCAAGCCTTAGAGCCAAGCAACAAAAAAGAGGAGACCGACTTATCGATTCCGATAAATCTGTCTCCTCTTTTGTTAGGGTCTGTTGACGCTTGGTAACGACCGCGACCACCATCGGCTACACCTTCGTTGCGCTCGATCCGGACGGGCATCGGTTGCGAGTGTTTTCGCTCGCGCCTGAGTGATGCGTCGCTGAATGCAAAAAAGAACGACTTGGACAGAATCAAGTCAGACAGAATCAAACGCCGATCAAGAAGGATCGATGAGCGTAAAGAGAGGAGAAATCGGGGTTCTACGTAGAAGAGGAGCCTTGCTGAACGAAGGCTTGGCGTTAAGGTGGTAACCCCACCAGCCACACCCCGGCACACAATGTCACCGCTGCGGCTGCTCCCTTCCAGGCCTGACCGGGTTCACGGTTGATCGTTGCGGGGGGACCGATGGGGTCACCATAACGACGCTCGCCAGTAGGCGAGCCGCGCCATTGTACCGATCTGACAAGAAGTTACAACCGTCGGTTTCAGATAAAAAACATGAGCAAGGTCAAGGACCTGCAGTGTTCTTAAAAGACCGTCCAAACGCGGCCCGAACCTGCGGCAACTCCTACGCCTTCATTACCTCATCCGCCCGGCCACCCTCTTTCTGGATGACCAGATGAATAAAGTGCAATTTTGCGATGACCGGCGCTGGCAAGACAAAGGGATAGAAATCCGCTTGGCCCATGCTGCGTGACAGTTCATTGAGCATCCCGGCCA
>JAPLSD010000135.1 GCA_026398835.1 Pseudomonas sp. | reverse complement strand
GAAGTCCAGCAAGGCTTCCACCGGATCGCTCCCGGCGGCGATGGCGCTGGGGCCCAGACCGTGAATCAGTACGCTGGGGCTGAGCTTGTGATCAATGCGCTGCAGGGTTCGCTCGAATTGCTGGCTGAAATCGATAGCGCCATCGTCGATCACCACCGCGCCGATCGATAGCACCAGATCCTTGTTCAGGTTAAGCCCGGTGGTTTCCAGGTCGACCACCACCCAGCGCTGCTCGCGCAGGCTGCATTCGCTTAAGTGCGGGGCGACCTCCAGGCGCTCCAGTCGTTGTTGCTGCTCGGCGGTCAATGTCGGGCTATTGGGGCGTAGCCAGGAGAACAGGCTCATAGCTGATACCGTAGCGTCAGGCTGCTTTGCAGGCGTTGAGCCTGACGCAGGGATTCACGCAGGATTCGCCGATCCAGGTGATTGAGGCTGTCGGGATCGACCCGGTTGGAATAGGGCAGATTCTCGCGGGTTTGCAGCTGATGCTGCTGCATACGGGTCTGCTGAATAAAGTGATAAGCCTCTTCATAGGCGGCGCCGTCCAGCCGTTCGATAACCTCCTTGGCCACCAGTTGGCGCAAGCGTTCCAGGGTGTTGTTGGCTTCGATGCCGTTGGCCAACGCCAGTAGCCGGGCGCCATCGACGAAAGGTGTCAGGCCCTGGACCTTCAGATCGAGAGTGGCCTTTTCGCCATTTTTCCTGGCCAGCACAAATTCGCGGAAACGCCCCACCGGTGGCCGGTGGCGCAAAGCGTTTTCCGCCATCATGCGTTGGAACAGGCGGTTGTCAGCGACCTGATCGAGAATGCTGCGGCGCAATTGCTCACAGCCTTGTTCATCGCCCCAGACCACCCGTAAATCGAAATAAATACTCGAACCCAGCAGGTTCTCCGGCGTCGCTTCCCGGATAAACGCCGCGAAACGCCGGGCCCACTCGACGCGGGACAGGCACAGCTCGGGATTGCCGGCCATGATGTTGCCCTTGCACAGGGTGAAACCGCACAGCGCCAGGCTCTGGTTGATCTGCTGCGCCAACGGTAGCAGCTTGCTGCGGATCTCGGCGGCGTGCGCAGCGTCTCTCGCTTCGAAAAGGATGCCGTTGTCCTGATCGGTATGCAGCGTTTGCTCGCGACGGCCTTCGCTGCCGAAACACAGCCAACTGAAGGGCACGCCGGGGTCGCCCTTTTCAGCGAGGGTCAGCTCGATAACGCGGCACACGGTATGGTCGTTGAGCAGGGTGATGATATGGGTGATCTGGGTCGAGGACGCGCCGTGGGCGAGCATGCGCTCCACCAGTTGGCCGATCTCGCCACGGATCGCCACCAGGTTTTCCACCCGAGGCGCGTTGCGGATGGTCCGCGCCAGGTGCACCAGATCGACCCGTTGCAGGGAAAACAGGTCCCGCTCCGAGACCACGCCGCACAGGCGCTGATCCTTGACCAGGCAGACGTGGGCGATATGCCGTTCGGTCATGGCAATCGCCGCATCGAAGGCGCTGTGGTCGGGCGTGAGGGAGAACGGCGCCTGGGTCATGTGCCGTTCGATGCTCTGGTTGAAATCGCTGGTGCCATCGGCGACCACCTGACGCAGGTCGCGCAAGGTGAAAATGCCGAGGGGGGCTTTTTGCTCATCGACCACCACGATGCTGCCGACCTGCTGCTCGTGCATCAGCGTCACCGCTTCACGCAGCGGCGTGAGCGGGCTGCAGGATACCGGATGGCGCATGGCCAACTCGCCCAGACGGGTGTTGAGCGAATACTGGGTGCCGAGGGTTTCCACGGCTTTTTGCTGAACCTGCTGGTTGACCCGATCAAGCAGGCTGCTGACCCCGCGCAGGGCGAAGTCGCGGAACGGGCTGGACAGCGCAAACAGCTTGATAAAGGCCAGCTTGTTCAGTTGCAGGCAGAAGGTGTCTTCGGCCGCCAGGTGTTCGGTGCGGGTCGCGCGTTCGCCGAGCAGGGCGGCCAGGGGGAAGCACTCGCCGGTAGTGATTTCAAAGGTGGTTTCGGTACCCCCTTTGGCGGTGTGCGGGCGCTCACCGACCACTCGCCCTTGCTTGACGATATAGAAGTGCTCAACCGGCCCGTCGGCGGGTTTGATGATGCTTTCGCCCGGGGCGTAAAAACGCAGTTGGCATTGCTCGACCAGGTAAGCCAGGTGAGCATTTTCCATTTGATTGAACGGCGGGAACCGCTGAAGGAATTGCATGGTGCCGTGGATGTTCTGCAACACCGCGGTTTTCCCTGCCTGGGTGAAGGCATCCGCTTTACTCATAACCATTACCGCAGTCTTTTTTGAATTGTTGTGGTCGGATCATCAGCCATGGTCGGCCCCTCTGCGCAGGGTGCCCATTGGACGTAAGTCTATGTAGCCGGTGCACCAGGCGCAGATGTCTGACGCAATCAGTGCGAAAAACCTTTCATAACCCCTCTTGGAAAATTATCCGACGACGTGCACATTGGAGGCTGGCTTAGCGATGTCAGACCACTGTGCTAGGGGAATGATTAGAACATGTAGAGAAACGTATGACCGACCACGATATTTTGAGTGATGCCGAGCGTGAGGCGCTGAGCGCCGTCATGCTGGAACCGGATCTGCCGCCGCAGCGCGTGTTGATCGCCGATGACGATAAAGACGCGCGTGAGTTGTTGGCGGAAATTCTTGGTCTGGATGGCATTCGCTGCGTCACCGCGGCCAGCGGCAAAGCGGCGCTGGAAATATTGAATTCGAGTAAATCGATTGGCTTGCTCATCACCGATCTGCGGATGGCACCGTGCAGTGGCCTGGATTTGATACGCAAGGTGCGCGATTCGGAGCGGGCAGCGCTACCGATCATCATCATTTCCGGGGACGCCGATGTCCGCGATGCTATTGCCGCCATGCATTTGAGTGTGGTGGATTTCCTGCTCAAACCGATAGATGCCACGAAGTTACTGGCGTTGGTGAGGCATGAGTTGGGGGTGGTGCTGTAGGTGTGTGGTGTCTGATCGTTCCCACGCTCCGCGTGGGAATGCAGCCCGTGACGCTCCGCGTCACAAGTGCGGACGCAGAGCGTCCATTGAGGCATTCCCACGCAGAGCGTGGGAACGATGTGAACCAAACGAACATAAAAAAGCCCTGATCTCGCGATCAGGGCTTTTTGTTATCTGCTGCTAACGCTTATTCACAGACCATTTTTGGCTTTGAACTCGCGGCGACGACGGTGCAGGACTGGCTCGGTGTAACCGTTCGGCTGTTGGGTGCCTTCGATCACCAGTTCGACGGCCGCCTGGAAGGCGATGTTGCTGTCGAAATCCGGTGCCAACGGACGGTACAGCGCGTCGTTGGCGTTCTGCCGATCAACCACGGGCGCCATGCGCTTGAGGCTTTCCAGTACTTGAGCTTCAGTGACGATGCCGTGACGCAACCAGTTGGCGATGTGCTGGCTGGAAATACGCAGGGTGGCGCGGTCTTCCATCAGGCCGACGTCGTTGATGTCTGGTACTTTCGAGCAACCAACGCCTTGGTCGATCCAGCGCACCACGTAACCGAGAATGCCCTGAGCGTTGTTGTCCAGTTCGTTCTGGATTTCTTCGGCCGACCAGTGGGTGTTGCTCGCCAACGGGATGGTCAGAATATCGTCGATCGATGCGCGACCACGCTTGGCCAGTTCGGCCTGGCGGGCAAACACATCGACCTTGTGGTAGT
>JAPLSD010000090.1 GCA_026398835.1 Pseudomonas sp. | reverse complement strand
TCGGTAAAACCGGGCGCGTGCCTGTCCTTGCAGATGCACCACCACCGCGCCGAACACTGGATCGTGGTCAGTGGCACCGCCGAAGTGACCTGCGACGAAAACGTGTTCCTGCTCACCGAAAACCAGTCGACCTACATCCCGATTGCCTCGGTCCACCGCTTGCGCAACCCGGGCAAGATCGCGCTGGAAATCATCGAAGTGCAATCGGGCAGCTACCTGGGCGAAGACGATATCGAGCGTTTTGAAGATATCTACGGTCGCTCCAACCCGATCGAACGCGGCGTATCGGTGAAAACCATCGCGCAGTGATTGATCGGTAATACCGCTAAACAAGAAGCCCCCGTCCAGCCGACTGCGTCCCCATCCGCAGTGGGTGGGTCGGGGGCTTTTTTTGGTTTGATCTTTTTTCGCCCATGGTCAATCGCACCTACGCTTGGTTGGGCTGGGTCTGGTGGCGGTGTGGGTGGTCTGGCTGGACAACCGCGAACTCAAGCAACTGGCACGACTGGAGTTGCGCATCACTTATGCGCCCGAGCATTGTCCGGCGGATCGTCCGCTGCAATTGAAAATGAACAATGGCAACGACGTGCCGCTGACCGAATTGCGTTGGCGGATTGCCGCTTATGCCCCCGGCGATACCGTAAACCTCGCGGAAAATCTCTATGCGGCCCCGCGCTACCGTGGCCCCGGCGAACTGCAAGCCGGCACCTCCTGGGAAGACTGCTTGCCCCTGCCACCGCTGCGTCCCGGTTATCGCCCGCAATCCCTGGAGTTTCGCGCCGAGCATTTGCAAGGTAGTTTCTCCGACTGATCCTCCACTTCCCCCTCTTGCACAAGGACCGCGCCATGCCCCTCGCGTTAATCACCGGTTGTTCCAGCGGCATTGGCCGGGCGCTGGCTGATGTTTTCAAAACTGCCGGTTACGAGGTCTGGGCAACTGCGCGCAAGGCGGATGATGTGGCAGTGTTGGCCGCCGCCGGATTCACCGCGGTGCAACTGGATGTCAACGATGGGCCGGCACTGGAAGCGTTGAGCGAACGCATCAACCAGCAACACGGCGGCCTGGATGTACTGATCAACAACGCCGGCTATGGCGCCATGGGGCCGCTGCTCGACGGTGGTGTGGAGGCGATGCAGCGCCAGTTCGAAACCAATGTGTTCGCAGTGGTCGGGGTGACCCGCGCGCTGTTCCCGGTACTGCGCCGCGGCAGGGGTTTGGTGGTTAATATCGGCAGCGTGTCTGGCGTGTTGGTGACGCCGTTCGCGGGCGCTTATTGCGCCTCGAAAGCCGCCGTGCATGCCATAAGCGATGTCCTGCGCATGGAGCTGGCGCCGTTTGGCATCCGTGTGATGGAAGTCCAGCCCGGTGCTATCGCGTCCAGTTTTGCCAAGAATGCAGGGCATGAGGCCGAACAGTTGATCACCGAGCAATCGCCTTGGTGGCCGCTACGCGAAGGCATTCGTGCCCGGGCTAAAGCCTCCCAGGACAATCCGACGCCGGCCAGCAAGTTTGCGGCTGATTTGCTCAAGGCTGTGCAACAGAGCAAACCACCGCGCTTGCTGCGTTTGGGCAACGGCAGCCGGGCGATGCCGTTGTTGGCGGCGTTGCTGCCCAAGGGCGTGCTGGAGTCGGGGTTAATGAAGCGGTTTGGGTTGGGTGGGCGGTTGTAACAAGATCGCATTCACCTGACAGACCGCATCGCGTCAGTACGATCAACGCAGATCTCGTTCCTTCATAAAATCAATAAACGCCCGCACCTTCATCGGCAGGTGCCGCGTGTCGGGGTACAGCGCGTAAACGCCTTGGCGGGTGAAGGGGTGGTCGGGCAGCAAACGTTGCAGCGCTCCTGAATCGAGGTCTTCCTGAATAAGCCATTGCGGCAGGATCGCCACGCCGTGTCCGCAGACTGCGAGCGCGCGCAAGGTCGCCGAGTTGTCGGCGACGATAGTGATTTCCCCCGGTATCGGCAGGTACAGATGCTCTGCCCCACCGGCATCGGTTACCGTCAGCTCCGGCACCCTCGCGTGGCCAAGTTTTGGTAACGCCGCCAGCGCTTCCATCGTGCTGACCGGCCCATGACGAGCGACTAGCGAAGGCGCTGCTACGGCAAAAATTTCGAAGGTCGACAACTGCACCGCGCGCAGATTGGAGTCGAGTAAACGGCCCAGGCGAATCGCCAGATCGAAGCGCTCGGAAATCAGGTCGGCGTGGGTCGATGACGTCGACAGATGAATATTCAGCAACGGATGCTGCTGACGAAACGCTTCCAGCGCAGGCACCACGCTGGCGACTGCGTATTCCACGGTCGTGGTGATGCGCAAGGTGCCGCGCAGCTGGGTATGTTCCGAACGCGCCTCTTCGATGGCCAGCCGCGCTTCGTCCAGCGTGCGCAGGCAGCGCTGGTAAAAGCGCTCGCCGGCATCGGTCAGCGCCAGTTGACGGGTGTTGCGGGTCAGCAAGGTGACGCCGAGTTCCGCCTCCAGGCGCTTGAGGTTGAAGCTCACCACCGCTCGAGTCTGACCGAGCAAATCGGCGGCGGCCGTCAGCGATCCGGCCTCGACCACGGCTTTGAAGGTGTCGAATCGATCAAGACTGACCATGAATGCGCTGACCTTTTGTCAAAATATTTTTGACAAACTAGCAGCCAAACCAGCGTTTCTCCAGCACTCAAAACGCCCTACCCTGCGCCTCTGTCTATCCGGAGGCTGCCATGGCCTATCGCTCAAAAGTCACCCTTGTGTACCTGCTGGGATTTGCCCTCGATCTGTTGAACATGTTTGTCGCGAACATCGCCTACCCGCAGATTGCGCTGGAACTGCAGGCCTCGGTCACTCAGTTGGCGTGGATCAGCAATGCCTACATGCTCGGGCTGACGCTGATCATTCCATTGAGCGTGTGGCTGGCCGAGCGACTGGGTGAGCGGCGTTTGATCATTGGCTCGCTCGGGCTGTTTGCCGTCTTCTCCTTGCTGGTCGCGCAGGCGGGCTCTATCGATACATTGATCGGCTGGCGCTTGCTACAAGGACTCAGCGGTGGACTGTTGATCCCGATTGGTCAGGCGTTGGCCTATCGTCATTGCCCGCCGGCGGAGCGTAGTCGCTTGACCACGTGGGTAATGCTGGTGGCGTTGCTGGTGCCGGCATTGGCGCCCGCGGCGGGCGGCCTGATCGTGCAGGCGTTGTCCTGGCGCTGGGTGTATTACGCCAACCTGCCGCTGACATTGCTGGCGCTATTGCTCGCGGTACTGTGGCTGAAAACCGAGGCAGCGGCGCAGGGTCGTCCGACAGGTGAAGGCCGCACAATACTGCTCGACCTGCAACTGCTGAAAAGCCCCTCGCTGCGATTGGCGATGCTGGTGTATCTGCTGGTTCCCGGGGTGTTCATCGGCACCAGCCTGATCGCGGTGTTGTTCCTGCATCAACTGGGCTTCGGTGCGGCGCAAACCGGCGCATTGATGTTGCCTTGGGCGGTCGGTTCGGGCATCGCCATTGCCATCGGCAAACGCGGTTTCAACCGGTTCGGGCCTAAACCATTGCTGATCATCGGCATGCTATTGCAGAGCCTTGGTCTGGTATTGCTGATATTCATCGATAAGCCGCAAGGGCTGCTGCCAATGAGCGCTTACATCTTGATGGGGCTGGGCGGCAGCCTGTGCAGCAGCTGCGCGCAAACCCTGGCATTCGTCGACGTTCGCGCTGATCGCATGAGCCACGCCAGCGCCCTGTGGAACATCAATCGGCAATTGAGTTTTTGCCTCGGCGCGGCGTTTTTAAGTGCGCTGCTGGCGGCGCTGGGCGCGCAATCGCCACTGGCCTTCGAACGCTGCTTTATGGTCGCCGCACTCCTGACACTGCTACCGATACTGGTCGTGCTGCGTTTCGATGCACGCAAGGTATTGGCACTTGTTACCTCGCCTTCACCGCTAAAGGAAACCGCATGACTGACTACAGCGACTATTTTGAAGAAGTGATCCAGGCGCA
>JAPLSD010000872.1 GCA_026398835.1 Pseudomonas sp. | reverse complement strand
GACGCCGGGTTCGGCATGACGATCTTGCCTTTGTACTCAGGCTTGGTCAGGTCCTGCCAGCTCACGGGTTTAGTCAGCCCCTGCTTCTCGGCCTCAACGGTGTTGAAGCAAATGGTCGCCGCCCAGACGTCCATTCCGACCCAGGCCGGCGGGTTGGCAGCGTCGCGATAGTTGTCACCGATCTTGCCCAGATCCTTGGGCGCGTAGCTTTGCAGCATGCCTTGCTGGTCGAGGATCGCCAGGCTCGATGCCGCCAGCCCCCAAACGGCGTCAGCTTGCGGACGAGCCTTTTCGGCCAGCAGTTTGGCGGTGATGATCCCGGTGGAGTCGCGCACCCACTTGATTTCGACGTCTGGGTTGGCCGCTTCGAAGGCTTGTTTGTAGGACTTCAATTGCTCGGCTTCGAGAGCGGTGTAGACCGTCAGTTCGGTTTTCGCCGCGAAAGCATTCAGGCTGAAAGCAGTGAGGACAGCAGCGGCAAGAGCCAGGGGCTTGAACATGGTGCGGTTCCTTTGTGAGTGCGGATCAGGGTGAGTGGTGGAGTGAATCAGTTGCCGGGCGCGGTTTGCCGCCAGGCCTGGGAGCGGCGTAGCAAACCCCGCGAGGCCCAGGCCAGCAGCAGCGAAACGCCCGCCGAGGTGAACAGAATCAGCGTCGACATGGCCGCCGCGCCGCCTACGTTGCCGGCGTCGTCCATGTTCAGCACTGCCACCGCCGCGAGGATGGTGTCGGGGCTGTAGAGAAAGATCGCGGCCGAGACCGTGGTCATCGCCGAGACGAACAAATAGCGGACGATGTCCAGTAACGCCGGCAAGCAGATCGGCACGGTGACCCGCAGGTAATGCCGATAGAGCGGCGCCTTGAGCGATAGCGCGGCGGCTTCGAACTCGGCATCGAGCTGACGCAGCGCAGTGGTCGCGGTCATTTGCGCGGTGGTCAAATAGTGAGCAATGGTGCAGACAACCAGCAGGGTCATGGTCCCGTAGAACACATGCAGCGGGTTGTCATTGAGGTTGAAGAAAAACACGTAGCCCAGGCCGAGAACCAAACCGGGCACCGCCATCGGCACAAAACTGAGCATGCGCAGGGCCAGGTTCAAACCACGCTGACCTTTGGTTTTCTCCATCAAGTAGGCACCGGTGAAGATCAGCACGCTGCCGATCAACGCCGTGCACAAAGCCATCTTCACGCTGTTGCCATAGGCCAGCCAACCGCCGCCCGCAGTGTCGTTGAACTGGTAGTGATTGAGCGACAGCGACAGGTTATATGGCCAGAATTTGACCAGCGACGAGTACACCGCCATGCCGAACACCAGTAACAGCACCGCGCAGATCAGCAACACGATAACCATGTAGCAAACGTCCCGCCGCCGCGACGACGCCGGCAGAAAGACCTGAGCACGGCCGCTCATGGAATCGCCATGACGACGGCGCAACCAGGCATCGACGCCGAAGCTGAACAGCGCTGGCAGCAGCAACACCATGCCGATCAAGGCGCCACGACCGAACTGCTGCTGGCCGACGACTGCTTTGTAGGCTTCCAACGCCAGCACTTGGTAGTCGCCACCGACCACCACGGGCACGCCGAAGTCGGTGATGGTCAGGGTGAACACCAGACAGAACGCAGCGAAAACGGCCTGACGGGTTGCCGGCCAGGTAATGCTGCGAAACGCCTTGGCCGGACTGGCGCCCATGCTCGATGCGGCGTCGAACAAACGCGCGTCGGCCAGGGACAAGGCCGACAGCAAAATCATTAAAGCGTGAGGAAAGGTGTATATCGCTTCGCCAAGGACGATGCCCCAGAAGCCGTAGATGTTTTCCGACACCAAGCCACGGAGCATGCCCTGGTTGCCAAACAGATAAACCAGGGCAATCCCCGGCAGCATCGACGGCGCCATCAACGGTAACAACGACATTGCGCGCCAGATGCCTTTGCCCGGGATCAACGTGCGCTGCAAAGCGTAGGCAAACAGATAGGCCAGCGGCACGACGATGGCCGCAACGCTAAGAGAAACTTTCAGGCTATTGCCCAGCAGCCAGTGGAAGTTGGCGCTGGTTACCAGTTCGCGAGCGGCCACCAGACCACCGCCCTGCCCGGCTTCGGCGCTGAAGCCACGCCAGAAGATCGCCAACAACGGCATCAATACCGCAACGCCCAACAGGCACAGCAGCAAGACTTTGCCACCGACGACGAACACCCGATCACCGAGCTCGGCGCGGGTGGTCTGCCGAACCTGCTTGCGCGGAATCGGCAGGGCGATCTGCGCTCTCATCAGGCAAACACCTGCAAGCTGCGCGGCGGCAAAGCGACCATGATGTCTTGCGCGCCCAATCGCGGCATGGCTTCTGGCGCCAGTTCGGCGAGCAGTGAATGACCGGGCAACTGGTTGAGTTCGAAACTCATGCGGCAGCGGTTGCCAAGGAAGGTGATTTCACGAACCCGCGCCGGGAACAGGTTTTCTTCATGCACTGGCGGGTTGACGCTGATGGCTTCCGGACGGCAGAACAAACGGCCCGAGACGGCCCGTCCGCAACCTTCGGCCAGGCGCATATTCATTCCACCGACCTGAGCATGGCTGTCGCTGTTGCGCTGGAACGGCAGCCAGTTACCCTGGCCAACGAACTCGGCCACGAACGGCGTCGCCGGTTTGTCGTAGATTTCCTGCGGTGTGGCGTACTGCTCGACCTTGCCATTGTTCATCACGGCAATCCGGTCGGCCATCAACATCGCCTCGTCCTGATTGTGGGTGACCATCAGGGTGGTGATGCCCAGGTTACGTTGCAGTTGGCGCAACTCGGTGCACAGATGCTCGCGGACCCGAGCGTCGAGGGCCGACATGGGTTCGTCGAGCAGCAACAAGGACGGCGCCGGCGCCAAGGCCCGAGCCAAGGCCACACGCTGTTGTTGGCCGCCAGACAACTGGCCGGGGTATTTCTTCTCACTGCCGATCAGGCCGACCAGTTCGAGCATCTGCCCGACGCGCTTGCGCACTTCATTGCGGCCACTTCCGGCGAGGCCGTAGGCAATGTTGGCTTCGACGGTGAGATTGGGAAACAGCGCGTAGGACTGAAACAGAATGCCGTAGTCCCGGGCTTGCGGTGCAAGAAGGGAAACGTTGCGGTCGCCGAGGTACAACTCGCCGCTGTCCTGACGCTCAAGACCGGCGATGCAGCGCAGCAGTGTGGTCTTGCCGCAACCGGACGGACCGAGCAGGCACACCAGCTCGCCGGCGGCGACGTCCAGCGAAACGTTATCCAGCGCGGTGAAGGCGCCGAAGCGTTTCTGAACACCACGCACCTTCATCGGCGCACCGGGATTGGTCAGGGCAGTTGCGATCGAATGGTTCATGGACGGACCTCATCAAGCAGATGAAGGCCATCCTAGGGACCGAATGCGTAGGTCATATGGCAACGAGGCAAAAGTTGCCGATAGTGGTATTGGTGGATTTGGGTTGGGAGGTTGAGTGATCGTTCCCACGCGGAGCGTGGGAACGATCATCGGCGATTCAACAGCCCGCCATTTCCTGCGCCAGCCCCAGAAACGCCGCCGGCAAGCGCGCGCCTTTTCGTTCTTTGAGGCAATACAAGTACTCGACAATCTGCGGCGCCCCTTCGAAGGTCAGAACCCGCAGTTGCGGGTCGTGGGGCACTTCGTGGCGGGCGATGATGCTAATGCCAATGTTGCGCAGCACCGCTTCACGGATCGATTCGCGGCTGCCGATTTCCAGTAACGGGCCGAAACTGACGTTGGCGTTTTGCAGCAGGTCTTCGGTCAGTCGACGAGTGGTCGAGCCCGCCTCGCGCATCAACAGGGTATGCCCGGCCAACGCACTGAGCGGCACATGCTCATGGGCGGCCAGCGGATGATTGCGATGCACCGCGAGCACTAGCGGATCGCTGCCCAATACCCGGCGAATCAGTCGTGCGTCTTCCAGCAATTGTGAAGAGGCGGCAATATCGACCCGGTATTCCTCCAGGGATTCCAGCACCTGTTGCGAATTGCCGATCTCTACCGAGACTTCAACCTGGGGCAAGCGCTCGCGGAAGGTCTTCACCAGATCGAGAATGTAATACGGTGCCGTGGCAGCAATGCGCAGCGTGCCTTGCACCTGGCCACTGTTGCGCAGGAAAAACTCGATATCGGCTTCCTGCTGCAACAACACTTTAACCATCGGCAGCAGCCGCGCGCCATCGTCACTGACGCTCAAGCGGCGGCCGCCACGGTAGAACAACTCAACTGAATACTGGCTTTCCAGATGACGAATCTGCGTCGTCACCGTCGGTTGGCTCAAGCCGAGCTTTTTCGCCGCCTGGGTAATGCTGCCCAGGCGGGCGACCATGTAAAAAGCCTTCAGCTCGGCACTCAGCACTGCACCCTCTCATCGTCTATTTGCGCAGCAGGCGCAAACCATTGAACACCACCAACAGGCTCACGCCCATGTCGGCAAACACCGCCATCCACATGGTGGCGAAGCCTGCGAAGGTTACCCCAAGAAAGATTGCCTTGATGACCAACGCCAAGGCGATATTTTGCTTGAGGATACTCGAGGTCTGCCGTGAGAGCCGGATGAATGCCGGGATTTTGCGCAGATCATCGTCCATCAGGGCGACATCAGCGGTCTCAATCGCAGTATCGGTGCCGGCCGCGGCCATGGCGAAACCGATCTCGGCGCGGGCCAGCGCCGGCGCATCATTGATGCCGTCGCCGACCATGCCGACTCGCTGGCCTTGAGCGTACAAGGCTTCGATGGCTTGCAGCTTGTCGGTCGGCAGCAAGTTGCCCTGCGCCTGATCGATACCAACCTGGGCAGCAATCGCCTGGGCGGTGTGCGGGTTGTCGCCAGTCAGCATCAGGGTCTTGATGCCCAACTCGTGCAACTGCTGGATCGCCTCGCGACTGGATTCCTTCACTGTATCGGCCACGGCGAACAGCGCCAGCGGACCCGAGGTGTCGAGCAGCAGCACCACGGATTTTCCCTGTTTTTCCAGGGCGAACAGCTTCTCCTCCAGCGCTGGCGAACACAGGCCCAGCTCTTCCACCAAACGATGGTTGCCCAAATGGTAGAGCTGACCACCGATTTCACCGCGCACACCGCGACCGCTCAGGGCTTCAAAGTTGTCCACAGCATGCAGCGTCAGCTGTTTATCCACAGCCGCATTGGCGATGGCCAAAGACACCGGGTGATCAGAGCGCCCGGCCAGACTGGCGGCAATACCCGGGGCGATCTCGTCGGCGATCGGATCAAGAGACAGATAATCGGTCTGCACCGGTTTGCCGTGGGTGATGGTGCCGGTCTTGTCCAGCGCCAGGTAATCGAGCTTGTAACCGCCCTCCAGGTACACGCCGCCCTTGATCAAAATGCCTTTGCGAGCTGCTGCCGCGAGGCCGCTGACGATGGTCACCGGAGTGGAAATCACCAGGGCACATGGGCAAGCAACCACCAGCAGCACCAATGCGCGATAGATCCACTCGAACCAGACACCGCCCATGAACAACGGCGCAATCACCGCCACGG
>JAPLSD010000698.1 GCA_026398835.1 Pseudomonas sp. | reverse complement strand
TTCCCGAGACCGACAAACGCCACCTGGAATATGTGGTCAGCGAAGTCAGCCGAATCAACGACCTGATCACCGAATTCCTCGACTTTGCCAAGCCCAGCGCGCCCATGCGCTCCACCCAACTGGTGCGACCGCTGGTCGATCAGCTGATCGGGTTCTGCGCCCCGGAACTGGCAACTCACAATATCGACGCCCGGATCGAAGACAACGCGCCAGCCGCGACCATGTACGCCGACGCCCGGCAACTCAAACAGGCCTGCCTGAACCTGGTGCTCAATGCCATTGACGCAATGCCCGACGGCGGTCGCCTGACCCTGGGCATTGCCAGCGACAAGGAGTACACCGTCATCAGTGTTTCCGACACCGGTCAGGGCATCGAACCGGACATGATCGAGCGTATTTTCACGCCATTCGTCACCACCAAGGCTTCAGGTACGGGTCTTGGGCTGGCAAAAGTCTTCTCGATCATGGAAAACCATGACGGACGGATTGAATGCGTCAGCGAAAAAGATGCTGGCGCCACATTCAGCCTGTACATTCCGGCCAACGGTGAAGACAACAGCGACGACGAGGACAGTGATGACGCATAACATTCTGGTAGTCGATGACGAGCCCAAGCTCTGCGACTTGTTGGCCTCAGCCCTGAGCCAGAACGACCTCCAGGTGTTCACCGCGAGCAATGGCCTGCACGCGCTCAAGGTGCTGGAACAGGAAGACATTGACCTGGTGATCAGCGACTGGCGTATGCCCGGCATGGATGGGCCGCAGTTGCTGGCCGAAATCAAAGTGCGCTATCCGCAACTGCCGGTGATCGTCATGACGGCCTACAGCACGGTGAAAAACGCCGTGCAGTCGATGCGCAACGGCGCCTTCGACTACATCGCCAAGCCATTCGACATCGATGAGCTGGACATTACCGTCAGCAAGGCCCTGCAGTTTCGCGATATTCTCAAAGACAACCAGCGCATGCGCGCCGAGCTTGAGGAGCACGCGCAAATCGACAGCCTGGTGGGCGACAGTCCGACCTTCCGTCGAGTGCTGCAAGCAGTGGATTCGGTGCGCGAAAGCAACGCGACCATCCTGCTCACCGGCGAAAGCGGCACTGGCAAGGAAATGGTCGCACGGGCGATCCACAAACACGGTAACCGCGCCGACAAACCCTTCATTGCAGTGAACTGCGCGGCAATCCCCGAAGGCTTGCTGGAGAGTGAAATGTTCGGCCATCGCAAAGGCGCCTTCACCGGTGCCGTGGCGGATCGGGTCGGGCGCTTCATGCAGGCCGACAAGGGCACGCTGTTTCTCGATGAGGTCGGCGACATGCCGCTCGCGTTGCAGGCGAAAATTCTGCGCGCCTTGCAGGAGCGCGTGATCGAACCGGTTGGCGACCCGCGCGAACGCAAAGTCGATGTGCGAGTGATAGCCGCCACCAACAAGAACCTGCTGGAAGCCGTGGCCAACAAAGAGTTTCGCGAAGACCTTTACTATCGCCTCAACGTGTTCCCGATCCCCCTGCCCGCCCTGCGTGAACGGGTCGAAGACATCGCGCCATTGGCCCGACACTTCGCTCACACCCTGGGCGCCACCGCCGGCAAACGCATCACCGGTTTCAGCCCGGAAGCCTTGCAGGCCATGACCCATTATTCGTGGCCGGGGAACATCCGCGAACTGCAAAACTGCGTTGAACGAGCCACCATCGTAGCCTCGAGTGCAGTGATCGAGGAAGACGATCTGCCGGCTTACCTGTTCGCCTCAAGGTCCGCCGTCGACGGCGCCAGCGCGATCCTCAGCGAAGGCACTGGCGTGCCGCCGGACCTCGATGCAGCGCTGGTGGAAGTCGAGAAGACCTACATTCTTGCCGCCCTGCAACAAAGCAACGGCGTGCAAGCGGCCGCCGCGCAACTGATCGGTATCTCCGAGCGCAGCTTCTGGTATCGGCTGAAAAAGCTCGGGATTCATGTGGACAAGATTGTGCGGTGAGGATGGGCTGAAGATCTTGATCGTTCCCAAAGCGTGGGAACGATCTGCTGCCTCTGGGTTACAACAAATTCGGCGCCGGCACCGGATCAATCTGCGCCCAATGCGACGTATCTTCGCGATGGCTCTGCAAATACGGCAGTACCGCCGCCAGCAACGGCGCCTTGAACGCCTCCTGGAACCGATGGGCCAAGCCTGGAATCAGCTTTAACTGACTGCCCTGGATGTGTGCCGCCAAGTGCACACCGTGCATCACCGGCAGCAACGGGTCGGCGGTGCCGTGCACCACTAATGTCGGCACCCGCAATTGATTGAGCAACGCCACCCGGCTCGGTTCAGCGAGAATCGCCATGATCTGGCGCTTCACGCCTTCAGGATTGAAGGCGCGGTCATAAGAAACCGCCGCCTGATGCAGCAACGCCTGCCGATCATCCACCACCTGCGGACTGCCCAAGGCTGCCAGCAAATCCGCCTGTTGCTCGAGCGCCACTTCACGGCTCGGTGCACTGCGCCGTGAGAGCAATTGCACCAACGCCGCGTTTGGTGCCGGCAAGCCTTCGGCACCGGAGCTGGTCATGATCAGGGTCAGACTTTCCACCCGTTGCGGCGCCATAGCCGCCATGTGCTGGGCAATCATCCCGCCCATGCTCGCACCCAGCACGTGGAACTGCTCCACATGCAAGGCATCCATCAGGCCCAGCGCATCGTCCGCCATATCGGTGAGGGTGTACGGTGCCGCCACCGGCAAACCGAGTTTGTAGCGCAACACCTCAAAGGTCAGGTTGGCGCTGGCGGGCGCCTGGCGCCAGGTGGAAAGTCCGACGTCGCGGTTGTCATAGCGAATCACTCGAAAGCCCTGCTGACACAGCGCGGCCACCACCTCGTCCGGCCAATGAATCAACTGCCCGCCCAGGCCCATCACCAGCAGCAAGGCCGGATCCGAGGCACGGCCAATGTTTTGATAGGCCAGGTTGACCTGATTCAGTTCAACCCGTTGGGTCGGTACGTTGACGTCACAACGCGACGCCGCAAAAGACGATAGGCCGAATAGCAGCGCGACCAGAAAAAGTGTCGCTTGAAAAAACAATGCACGCATGAAAAACACCGAAACGCAGAACTCCAGTAGAGCGCGAGTCTGATGAACTTTGATCAAGCGCGCTGCCACAGTTACGTGACAGTTTGATGAAGATTGCCGAGTGGTCACTAATCAGCGTTGATCGTTCCCACGCTGACTTACGCCAACTGACTCCTCAACTGCCGCGCCGCCGCGACCATGTTCACCAGGGCCGCTTCGGTTTCCGGCCAGGCGCGGGTTTTCAGGCCGCAGTCGGGGTTGACCCACAGTCGTTCGGCCGGGATGCGTTTGACGGCTTTGCTCATCAACTTGACCATCTCGGCGGTGTCCGGCACCCGTGGCGAGTGGATGTCGTAGACGCCCGGGCCGATATCGTTCGGGTAATCGAAGGCCTCAAACGCTTCCAGCAGTTCCATGTCCGAGCGCGAAGTCTCGAGGGTGATTACATCGGCGTCCATGGCCGCGATGGACGTGATCACGTCGTTGAATTCGCTGTAGCACATGTGGGTGTGGATCTGGGTTTCGTCAGAAACGCCCGATGCCGTGAGGCGGAAGGCTTCCACCGCCCAATCCAGGTATTGCTGCCATTGCGCACTGCGCAGCGGCAAGCCTTCGCGGAAGGCGGCCTCATCGATCTGGACGATTTTGATCCCGGCCTTTTCCAGGTCCACGACCTCATCTCGCAGGGCCAGTGCCAGCTGCTGCGCTTGAACTTTGCGCGACACATCTTCACGCGGGAAGGACCACATCAGCATGGTGACCGGGCCGGTCAGCATGCCTTTCATGACCTTGTCGGTCAGGCCCTGGGCGTATTGAATCCAATCCACGGTCATGGCGTTCGGGCGGCTAAGATCGCCGAAGATGATTGCCGGTTTCACGCAGCGCGAACCGTAGCTCTGCACCCAGCCAAAGCGCGTGAACAGGTAGCCGTCGAGCTGCTCGGCGAAGTATTCGACCATGTCGTTGCGCTCGGCTTCACCGTGGACCAGCACGTCCAGCCCCAGGCGTTCCTGGACGTGTACGGCGTGGCGAATCTCGCTGTGCATGGCGTCGGTGTAGTCGTTGGCCGACAG
>JAPLSD010000224.1 GCA_026398835.1 Pseudomonas sp. | reverse complement strand
ATGCCGGTCATGGTGTGCACTTTCAACTGCCCGGCCGGCCGCGCGTGGGCGTCGCTGGCCTCCGCTTCGGCTTCCTCGACATAGGCGAGAATCTGCTCGCAGCGCAGCAAATAGCGTTTGCCAGCCTCGGTCAGGGCGATGCGCCGGGTGGTGCGGTTGAGCAGGCGGGTTTGCAGATGGGCCTCAAGGGTGGAGACCGCGCGCGAGATGTTGGCCGTGGTGGTGTCCAGTTGCACGGCAGCGGCGGTGAAGCTACCGGCTTCGGCCACACAACTGAAGGCGCGCATGTTTTGCAAAGTGTCCATGGGGTGCTCTCAAGACAGATGGCAAATTGTGACACGAAGTAACGGGCTCTTGTGACCCGACCAACGGATTATCGCGTTAACGGTAACAAAGATTCACAGGAATCCCGGCTTATCGGCATCCCGGCCGCCCCCTAGAATTGCCCCACCACCCGGAAAATCCCCCACGTCAGGAAATTGCAGCAGTGCCGCGTCGCATCAGCAGAGAGCTGAAGACTCTCAGTGTTTGGGCTTTATCGTTAGCAATCAGCGGCTGCATCGGGACCGGAGGAATTGCCCCCCAAGGCAAGTCACTCGCTGCCAACGCATTGGCCACCGACGAGGCGATCCAGAGCGCCGCGCAGGATGCTCACTGGCCGACCGCCCAGTGGTGGCAGGCCTACGGCGACCCGCAACTGAACCGTTGGATTGACCTTGCCGTGCAAGGCAGCCCAAGCATGGCCATGGCCGCCGCGCGGGTGCGCCAGGCCCGGGCGATGGCCGGGATTGCCGAATCGGCCGAGTCGTTGCAGATAAATGGCGACTCCACGCTCAAACGCCACAATTGGCCCACCGACCAGTTCTATGGTCCCGGTGAACTGGCCAATACCACCACCTGGGACAACAATGCCGCGCTGGGCTTCAGCTATGCCCTCGACCTCTGGGGCCGCGAAAGCAATGCCACCGAGCGCGCCGTGGACATGGCCCACATGAGCGCCGCCGAAGCGCGTATGGCCCAGCTCGAACTGCAAAAAAACGTCGTTCGCGCCTATATTCAGCTGTCCCTGCATTACGCTCAGCGGGATATCGTCGACGCGACCCTGAAGCAGCAACAGCAGATCCTCGACCTGGCTTCGAGGCGTCTGGATGGCGGCATCGGCACGCATTTCGAAGTCAGCCAGGCCCAGACCCCGTTGCCGGAAACCCATCGGCAACTGGACGCGCTGGACGAAGAAATCGCCCTGAGTCGCAACCAGCTCGCCGCGCTCGCAGGCAAAGGCCCGGGGGAGGGTGCGCAGTTGCAACGGCCGACCCTGTCGCTGGGCACTGCATTGAAGTTGCCGTCAGCCTTGCCCGCCGAACTGCTCGGTCAGCGTCCGGACGTGGTAGCCAGTCGCTGGCAAGTGGCGGCTCAGGCGCGGGGCATCGATGTCGCTCACGCCGGTTTCTACCCCAACGTCGATCTGGTCGGCAGCCTTGGTTATATGGCTACCGGCGGTGGCGCGCTGGAGTTCCTGACGGGCAAGAAGCTCAACTACAGCGTCGGCCCGGCGATCTCCCTGCCAATTTTTGACGGCGGGCGTTTGCGCTCGGAGCTGGGTGAAGCCTCGGCCGGTTATGACATCGCCGTCGCCAAGTACAACCAGACCCTGGTCAACGCGCTGAAAAGCATTTCCGATCAGTTGATTCGCCGCGAGTCGATGGACAAGCAACAAGGCTTCGCCGCCGAGTCGGTGGCCTCGGCGCAGAAGACCTACGACATCGCGATGATCGCCTTCCAGCGCGGGCTTACCGACTACCTCAACGTGCTCAATGCCCAGAGCCTGTTGTTCCACCAGCAGCAGATTCAGCAACAGGTCCAGGCCGCGCGCCTGAGTGCTCATGCCGAACTGGTGACCGCACTGGGTGGCGGGCTCGGCGCAGGCAAAGACGCACCTGATGACAGCAAAACCGTGCCCAGCAAGACCCCGGCAGTCCTCGCCGTCTTTGATCACTGACGCGCGACTATAGAGAACGACGCAATGACTCCCTTGTCCGCACCGCTGCGCTGGCTGTATTCCCTTGAATGGCGCCGTGGTTTTTTCGACTGGGCACGCAGCGACGGCGTGACCTGGGTCTACATCTTCAAGGTGTTGATCGCGGCGTTTCTGACCCTGTGGCTGGCCATGCGCCTGGAACTGCCGCAACCGCGCACGGCGATGATCACGGTGTTTATCGTGATGCAACCGCAGAGCGGCCAGGTGTTCGCCAAGAGCTTCTACCGCTTCCTCGGCACATTGGCCGGGTCGGCGGTGATGGTCGCGCTGATTGCCTTGTTTGCGCAGAACACTGAGTTGTTCCTTGGCTCGCTGGCGATCTGGGTCGGCATCTGCTCGGCGGGCGCGGCGCGCTATCGCAACTTTCGCGCCTACGGTTTTGTGCTGGCCGGTTACACCGCGGCGATGATCGGTTTACCGGCGTTGGCCCATCCCGATAGCGCGTTTATGGCCGCGGTGTGGCGGGTGCTGGAAATCTCCCTGGGGATTCTCTGTGCGACGCTGGTCAGCGCTTCGATCCTCCCGCAAACCGCCAGTGCGGCGATGCGCAACGCGCTCTATCAACGCTTCGGCGTGTTCGCGCTGTTCGTCACCGATGGCCTGCGCGGCCGCAGTCAGCGCGATGCGTTCGAAAACAGCAACGTGCGCTTTATCGCTGAAGCGGTCGGCCTGGAAGGGCTGCGCAGTGTCACCGTGTTCGAAGACCCGCACATGCGGCGGCGCAACGGCCGACTCAGTCGGTTGAACAGCGAATTCATGGGCATCACCACCCGCTTCAACGCCTTGCACCAATTGCTCGAGCGTTTGCGCAGCAGCGGCACCGAGCAGGTGGTGGCGGCAATCAAGCCCGGTTTGCAGGACCTGGCTGAAGTGCTCGACGGCTTTTCCGGTCGGGCACTGACCAGCGCCGATGCGGCACGTCTGGCCACGCAGTTGGCGACGTATAAAGAAGGTTTACCCACTCGAGTGCGCAGTCTGCGGACGATCTTTCAGGAGCGCGACCCGAGCGACGCCGAGCAGCTGGATTTCCATACCGCATATGAGTTGCTCTATCGCTTCGTCGACGACCTGCACAGTTATGCACAGACCCACGCCTCGCTGGCTGAACACAGTCACCAACGCGAGCAATGGGACGAGCCCTACACACCGCAAACCAACTGGCTGGCCTCAGCAGCCTCGGGGATTCGGGCGGCGTT
>JAPLSD010000736.1 GCA_026398835.1 Pseudomonas sp. | reverse complement strand
CTCGGCGCGCGGGTCACGATCCGGTCGCGCCTGACCGCTGAGAATCCGCCGCACGATCCACGCCGAACCCGGCGACAGCAACGGCCGCTCACGCAGCACGTCGTCGGGCTGCAAACGAATGTTGGCGCTCTTGCCGCCACGGGCAAAAGCACTGTAGCCACTGACCAGATCCTCCAGACGACTGCCGGCCCCGCCCAAAATCAACGCCAGGTTCGGTTCGGCCAAGGGCGGCAGCGTCAGCGGCACACCGCCGATGCGCATCTGGGCGGCAAACCGTTTCGGCCCATAAGCTTCGAGCAGCTGCACCGCCGGCAGATTCAGCGAAGTGGCCAGCGCGGTGCTGGCCGACACTGCGCCGCTGAAACCCATGGAAAAATTACCCGGCCGATAGTCACCGTAGCGTCGCGGCACGTCCTGCAGCAGTGATTCGGAATGAATCAACCCGGCATCCATGGCCATGCCGTAGAGGAACGGTTTGAGGGTCGAACCGGGCGAGCGCATGGCGCTGATCATGTCCACATGACCAAAGCGTCGGGCGTCGTTGATGTCCACCGAGCCGAGGTAGGCGCGTACCGCCATGGTCTCTTCTTCGACCACCAGAATTGCTGCGGACGTATGCTCCGGCAAGCGCGCACGCCAGCCCAGTAGTAAGTCTTCGAGGCGTCGCTGCAACGTGGCATCGAGGGTTGTGCGGATGAGCGGCGGGCTGTCCGGACGGTTCAGCCGCCGCGCCAGCAACGGCGCGAGGCTTGGCTCCAGGCGTGGCGCCAGCAGCAAGGGTTCTCCCAGGGCTTCATTTACCGCTGATTGCGGCCAGACCTGGAACTGCGCCAGCCGCCGCAGGACTTTATCCCGCGCCACTTGCGCCCGCGCCGGGTGGCGGTCCGGGCGCAAACGGCTCGGCGCCTGGGGCAGAACCGCCAGTAGCGCAGCTTCGGCGTGGGTCAATTGCTGGGGTGATTTGCCGAGGTACGCCCAACTGGCCGCCGCGACACCTTGCAGGGTGCCACCGAACGGCGCGCGGTTGAGGTACAGGTTGAGGATCTGATCTTTGGACAGGTGCCATTCCAGCTGCGCGGTGCGCCAGAGCTGCCGCAGCTTGCCAAACAGCGTGCGCGAGTGCGGATCAAGCAGCCGCGCGACCTGCATCGACAAGGTGCTGCCACCCGACAGTACGCGCCCGCCGGTAAGGTTCTGCCACGCGGCGCGCCCCAGCGCCAAGGGGTTCACACCAGGGTGTTGATAAAACCAGCGATCTTCGTAAGTCAGCAAGGCGTCCAGGTAATACGGCGAAACTTGATGGGTCTGCACCGGGTAGCGCCAAACGCCGTTGGCATCGGCGAAGCGCCACAGCGGCGTGCCGTCTTCGGCCAACACCACACGTGCCAGATCGTCTTTGGGCAAGGGCAAGGGCCAGAGGCGGTCGGCGAGCCAGAGCAGCGCGATCAGAAGCAGCAAGGTCATGACCGACCCTCGCAGGATTCTGACCCAGCGGCGCTGCATAACTAATCTAAAACTCAAACCCACGAACCTCTATGCTTGAAGGGAACTCGCCAGCGCAAATAATGGCCCAAGGCTCAGGTCTGGCACCCAAGCCACCCCTTTCATCAGGACGCACACATGCAGGTAGAAAGCTTTTTCGAATGGCTCGGCCAGGCGCTCGGTTCAGTCATCCGGTTTATCGTCGATGGGCTCAGTGGGTTGTTCAATATCCTGACGCACGCCGGCAGCAATTTTGTCGAAGGGCTTTCCCGCACGCTGGGCATGGACACCTCGATCATCAACATCCTCGCACTGATCGTCGGCCTGATGCTGTTGTACTCGGCGATCCGCGCCTTTATGAGTGCCTCGATCATCATGGGGATCATTTGGTTGATGCTGGGGTTGTGGTTGTTGAGCTGGATTATTCATTGAGTCCAAAGAGCAAAAAATGATCGTTCCCACGCTCCCGCGTGGGAATGCAGCCCGTGACGCTCTGCGTCACCGCCGAAGCGGACGCAGAGCGTCCAGTGAGGCGTTCCTTTGCTGCGCGTGGGAACGATCATCTCTAGCGCCCCTTGATCACCATCTCCGGCGGTGTTTCGCCCACGGCCTGCCAGTTCGGCCGGTACATCGACTCCACTTGCGGCGGCGGTACGCGGTAGGTGCCGGGGGTTACAGCTCGCGCCAGGTACAGCAGGTGCGTGGTGCCGTAACCGTCCAGGTTCATTGCCGCCACGTAGCGGTCATCGCGGAACTCCTGATGTTTGAGGCTGGCGTTCTGCATCGACACGCGCCATTCCTTGACCTTGCTGCTGGCGTTTTCCAGGCTCGCGGCGCTCTGTGCCAGATTCTGGTTTTCCAGCTCCAGACCGGCGGGCAACAAGTCCACCACCAAAGCGTCCGGCACTCGCTGCTTGGCGCTGACCGCCAAATGCACCAACACCAGATCGCCACTGACCAAGGCTTTGAGGTTCAACGGCTGGCCGTTCATGCCCAAGTACTCGCGACGAATGCTCAGGTTCTCACCACCGGCGACCGGCGCCTGTTGTGGATAACCGGAAATGGTCAGCTGCTGATAGACAGGTTCGCTGCCTTCGTTGTGCAGGGACAGAGGTGATGTCAGCAACGCTCCTTCGAGTTTCAACCCCGGCTGGCTATTGCTCAGCTCACGGGTTTCACCGCCGCTGCTCAGTTGTGCGGTCCAGTTGGCTTCGGGCTTGCCCAGCAAACCACGACCGGCGAGGAACAATGAGTTGCGCTCCTGAGTCGACAGGTATTGGCTGGCCGCCAGTTGATCGGACAGCTCGAACAGACGCTCTTCGCGCTTGCCCTTGGCCAGGTCGTTCTCCTCCAGCAGTGCCAGAATCAACGCCTGATCGCGCAACGGACTACCATAATCGGCGAGCCAGTCCTTGCTGTTGCGTGACGCCGCCAACCCTGCGATCAATGCCTGATCAGCACGTGGCTGGTCGCCCATTTTCTGCAAGGCGATGGACAGTTGCACCAGCGGCAGACCGGAACGGGCATCGGTGCGACGCTCGAACAGACTGCGCAGCGCACCCAGCGGCGCCTGTTGGCTGCGGGCCAATACCAGACCGGCATAAGCCTGCACCGCGAAGCGCGTGTGCTCGGCGTTTTCGCTGTAGTTCACTTCGATCAAGTTGCGCTCCTGAACGTAACGCAGCAGCCGTTCGCTGGCCTTTTTCAGCGCCTCGGGCGGAACCGTGAAACCTTGCTCGCGAGCACGCAGCAGGAAGTCGGTGACGTAGGCGGTCAGCCAGTACTCTTCTTCACCGTCCGCCCCCCACAAACCGAAGCTGCCGTTGTAGCGCTGCATGCCCAACAGGCGTTCGATGCCCAGCTCGATCTTGCGTTTGCGGTCGGCATCCGGCTCGCCTGCAAGACCCAGGCGCTTGAGGCTCGCGGCGTCGGCATACAGCGACGGGTACAAGCCGCTGGCGGTTTGCTCCAGACAGCCGTAGGGATAGGCCTTGAGCGCACGGATCTGCTCACCCAGGTTCAACGGCGGTCGGCTCGACAGGCTGAGCAAGGCTTCACGCCCGGCCGGTTCGAAAGCCGCCAACTCACCTTCCGGCAAGTTCCACGGCTGATCCTTGAGCACCGCGCGGTAGTGCTTGAGCATCGCCGGATAGGCCGGACGCACACCCAAGGTCCACTCGCGAGTGAACGGCGGCAGGTTCTCGCCCGGCAGGTCCAGACCGTCAACCAGCACTTTGACTTTGCCCCGGCCCAAACCGCCCAGTGCCTGCACCGGAATCTGCACAGTAGTGCGCTGACCTTGAGTCAATTGCACGCTGTGAGTCGCTTCGCCGAGCAAACTCAGTTGGCCCTCAGCGCTCAGTTGCACCGTCAGTTTCTGGGCCTTGCCCGAAAGGTTCGACAGGTCCAGCGCCAGCTTCGTCTGGTCACCACCGGCGAGGAAACGCGGTGCCGAGAGTTCGGCGATCAGCGGCGCGGCGATCACTGTTTTACCTTCGGCCATGCCGTAGCGATCATCGGTCCAGGCTTGGGCCATCAAACGCAGTTCGCCGTTGAAGTCGGGGATGTCGACACTGACTTCGCCTTCGCCCTGCTCGTTCAATATCACCGGCGAGCTTTGCAGGGCAACGATGGTCACGCTGGTGTCGGGACGCTTGCCACCCTTGGCCAGCGCCGCGTCGCCACCGAAGGCCAGGCTGGCCAAACGCCCCTGGCCGGCCTCGATCAGTTGCCCATAAATATCAAGCTGGTCGGCGCCATAGGCCTTGCGACCGAAAAGGCTGGAGTACGGATCCGGGGTCGGGTATTCGGTGATATTGAGGATGCCCACGTCCACGGCGGCCAGTAGCACGTGCACCTGTTTCGGTACGCTGCCGTCGGCATTTTTCGCTTGAATTTTCACTGTCAGCGGTTGTTTCGGACGCATTTTTTCCGGTGCATTCAGGGTCAGGCCGAGTTTGCGCTGGGTGCGATCCAGCGGCAGGTGCAGCACACCGACCGCGCGTTTCGGGGTGACATTGGCTTTGCGTTCGCCGGGACGAATCACCAGCGCGCTGACATACAGATCATGCCGCGACCATTTCGGATCGAGTTTGACCGCAAAGCTTTTGCCCTCGGCCGGCACGTCGATTTCCTGCCACCACAATGGACCGTCGGCCGATTCCACCAGCAGATAACCTTTGCCGGCAGCCGGCGGGGTGACGGTCACATTGGCCGTATCGCCATCGCCATAGGCCGGTTTATCCAGCGCCAGCTTGACCTGGTCCGGACGCACGGCGCCGCCTTCGGCGTTGTCCTGGGAGCGGTAGCCGGCCCAGAAGCGCAGGCTGCTGACGAGACCGGTCTGCGGGTCTTCAACTTCGACGCGGTAAGGGCCCCACTCCACTGGGAAGCTGACTTTCGCGGTGTCGCCGGCCTTGATGCTGACGGTTTCTTCGTCGAGGGTGAGGAATTTCTCGTTGAAGTGATAGCTCCAGCCATTGCTCTCCGAATAGTTCCAGTAATAGTCGCGGCGCTCACGCACCAAGCGAACCTTAAGGTTATCCGCCGCCAGTTTCTGACCTTCATTGTTGGCCACCAGCAGCTCGAACTCGACCGGGCCGTCGCCGTTGGTTTCTTTACCCTCGAACACCCCTCGCAGCCCCGGCAGACGATCCGCCGGCCATACCGGTTGCACCACGCGACGAGTGATCGGGCGACCGCCGGACTCTTGCAGGCTGGCCTGAACGATCAGTTGCAGCGGCGATTTGGCTTCGGCCCATTTGCTTTCAAGGGAGATAACCGCTTCGCCATTGGCGTCCAGCGCGGTTTCGTCGAGTTCCAGATCCTGACTCAACTCTACTTCTGTGACCGAGCCGAACTGATAACCGGGCAAGGCTTTGACCGCCTCACGCAGCGGCCGCACATACACCTGACCGCTCAGGCGATTGCCCGAGGCCGGGGCGCCGTAGAGATAGCGACCGTTGACGCTGATTTCGGCGGTATCGGCCGGTTTGATCGGGCCATCGCTGCCTTTGAGCTCAAGGGCCAGACGCTCTGGCAGGAAATCTTCGACGAGGAATTCATACAGCTGCGGCTTGCCGTCGCCCAGATCGAACACCAGTTGCCAGCGACCGGTCGGTGCTTCGCCGGCCAATTGCAGTTGATATTGATAGAGGCCCGACGCATCAGCGTCCCAGACGAACTTGCGGCTGACCTGTTCATCCGGGCGACGCACTTCGACGCTTACCGGCTGCGGTTTGACTGCATTGCCGTCTTTGTCTCGCAGCAAGGCGTTGAGCAGCACGGTTTCGCCGGGGCGATACAGGTCGCGCGGACCAAACACAAAGAATTGCAGGGGATGGGCTTGCGGTCCGCCGATGTCGAACTCGGCCAGGTCCAGTGCGGCACTGTTCAGACGCAACAGGCTGGTCTGCTCGCCCTGATGAGCCAGCAAGACTTCGGCTTTTTTCGGCAGCGGCAATTGCGCATGGCCGCCCTTCTCGGTCTTCCCTTGGCCCACTACATGGCCGTCGCTGTCGAGCAGTTCGAGGCTGACGCCATCCAGTGCCTTGCCGCCTTCGAGCGCTTGGGTGAAGACGTCCAGACGATTCTGGTAACGATGCACCGACAGACCGATATCACTCAGGGTGAACAGGGTCGCCGGTTGCGAGTAGCTATAAGTGCCGGAAGCGCGCATCACCGCCAGGTAGACGCCGGGTTGTTGCAACTGTTTAAGGCCGGCGATCGGCAGTAACAGGGTTTCCCGGGTGTTGCGCGCCGGGTTCAGGTCGAAGCGGCCGCCATAAACCAGATCCGCCATCGGTAGCAGTTCGCGCGACTCATAACTTTGCAAGCTGGTATTGCGGCCCCATTGGCTGAGAAAGGCCGGCAGGGCTTCGGGTTTGATGCGGAAGAACTCGACGTTGATTTTGTTGACGTTCAGCGCGATCACCGGCAGCCCTTCGGCCAAGCGGGTCGGCAGCAAGGTGCCACGGCTGGCAAAGCCTACGGTGGGCTGCAGGTCACGGGTTTCCAGGCGGCTGACGTACTCGGCGGCGAGTTTGGCGTCATTCACCGCGCGCAGACCGGCATCAACGGTGAGCACCAGTTTGCGCTGCGGCTCAAGGTGACGCAGGCGCAGCTCCATCAAGTTATCGGAGAGCTCCCAGGCACCGTCGACCTTGCCGCTCTTACTATCCACCAGGTGCAGTTTTTCATCGAACTTCTGTTCAGGGTCCAATGGCACCGAAAAACTCACCGACAGCGTGCTGGCGCCGTCGAGCTGAACTTCGGAAACGTCCACCACGCTTAACGCGCGACCAGCGTAGCGCTGCTTCAGAGCAGCAACGTCCTGTACCGTTTTGGCCTTGGGTGCTGTGACCGCCGCTGCGGGTGCGGCAGTGGACGGCGCTTTATCGGAAGTCGACGAATCGCAAGCGCTTAGCAGCGCCAGCGCACAGGCCAGAAACAATCCTTTGTTAAGCATGAGGCACTCATTGGCAGGAG
>JAPLSD010000515.1 GCA_026398835.1 Pseudomonas sp. | reverse complement strand
GTCGCGCCCTTCGACCTGTCCACGCCGCAGCGGGTTCCGGGTGCAGTAAGGCGCATAGGCGGCATCGACGAAGCGGTACATCAAATGATCGTCGCGCCCGTGCGGGATGCCCAGGCGAGTGGTTTGAATGACGTGCGCCGGTGGCGTGCCGACATCTTCGACAAACAGCAGTTCATGATCGAAGCGTTTGGCGTCCCAGGTCGGCACTTTCAGACCCAGTGCCTTGCAGAGCAAGGTCTGGCCGGCGCAGAGCTTCTGCGACGGGCGCGGTCGGCCATTGGCGTCGGGGTTGTTCAACAGCATTTGCGCCAGGCTGGCGGGTCCCGACCATTCGTCGACCCACGGATAGGCCGATTTGATCAAAACAGCATTGCCTGGCCCTTGGGCGCTGAAGTTCAGTGAGTCGCCGCCGCGGGCGTAGTACATATAGATGTGGCCGCCATCCAGAAACAAAGCTTTACGTTTCTCTGTGTAACCGAGGGAGGCATGGCTGCCTTTCTCGGCGCAGTAATAGGCTTCGGTCTCGATAATTCGCGCCGAAAGCCACAAATCACCGACGCGATGGCGGATGATTTTGCCCAGTAAATCGCGGGCAAGCATCTGAGGGTCTCGGTTAAAAAAGCGGTCGGGCAGGGCATTGGGTAGGTTATCGGTGGTCAGGTTGGACATGATGACCAAGTGCAATTCGGCTAAATGTGACCGAATGATAACAACTTGAGCCTTAATCGAGGCTGAACACCGGGTATTTGCGCCCCATTTCGACCATCCGCCCGTCACCGCTGTTAGTAGGAGAGCGCGACAGCTATAATCTGCCGCTTTCCTCTTTGCCAAGACCACAACAGACCATGACTGAGTCCGTTCTTGACTACATGACCCGCTTGGGTCGCGCTGCCCGCGAAGCCTCCCGCGTGATCGGCCGTGCCAGTACCGCGCAGAAAAACCGCGCGCTGCACGCTGCTGCCGCTGCTTTGGATGCCGCTCGCGCCGAGTTGACCGCCGCCAATGAACTGGACCTGGCCGCTGGTCGGGCCAATGGCCTTGAGCCGGCCATGCTCGAGCGCCTGGCGCTGACCCCCGCACGGATCGACAGCATGATTGTCGGTTTGCGCCAGGTGGCCAGCCTGCCGGACCCGATTGGTGCGATCCGCGACATGAGCTATCGGCCGTCGGGTATTCAAGTCGGCAAGATGCGCGTGCCATTGGGCGTGGTCGGAATTATCTATGAGTCGCGTCCGAACGTGACCATCGACGCCGCGAGCCTGTGCCTGAAGTCGGGTAACGCAACCATCCTGCGTGGCGGCTCTGAGGCTATTCATTCCAACCGCGCCATTGCCACCTGCATTCAGCAAGGCCTGGCCGAAGCCGGTTTGCCGGCTGCCGTGGTGCAAGTGGTCGAAGTGACTGACCGTGCCGCTGTTGGCGCGCTGATCACCATGCCCGAATACGTGGACGTGATCGTGCCCCGTGGCGGTAAAGGCCTGATCGAGCGCGTCAGCCGTGACGCCCGTGTGCCAGTGATCAAACACCTGGATGGCATCTGCCACATTTATGTCAGTGCCCACGCCGAGCTGCCGAAAGCCCAGCGCATTGCATTCAACGCCAAGACTTACCGTTACGGCATCTGCGGCGCCATGGAAACCTTGCTGGTTGACCAGGCAGTCGCCGCCGACTTCCTGCCGGCCATGGCCGAGCAGTTTCGCGCCAAGGGTGTCGAGTTGCGGGGGTGCGAGCGCACGCGCGCGATCATCGACGCCGTTGCGGCCACCGAAGAGGACTGGAACACCGAATACCTGGCGCCAATCTTGTCGATCCGCGTGGTCGATGGGCTGGACGAGGCCATTGAACATATCAACCATTATGGCTCCCACCACACCGATTCGATCGTCACCGAACATCAGGGCCAGGCCCGGCGTTTCGTTGCTGAGGTCGACTCCAGTTCCGTGATGATCAACACCCCGACCTGCTTCGCCGATGGCTTCGAGTATGGATTGGGTGCCGAGATTGGCATTTCTACTGATAAGCTGCACGCCCGCGGCCCGGTGGGTCTCGAGGGTTTGACCTGCGAGAAGTACATCGTGGTGGGTGATGGCCAGTTGCGCGGTCAGGAGTCGGTCTGACTTGGCCGATAAACGCCAGTCAGCTGCCGTGACCCCAAGCGAACCCCAGCCTAGACGCATTGGCGTGCTGGGCGGAACCTTCGATCCGGTGCACATCGGCCATTTGCGAAGTGCGCTGGAGGTGGCCGAATCGCTGGCGCTCGATGAGCTGCGTCTGACACCCAGTGCCAGGCCACCGCATCGGGATGCGCCGCAGGTTTCGGCCGTCGACCGTCTGGCGATGGTCGAATGTGCGGTGGCGGGCGTTGCGCCGTTGGTGGTGGACGCTCGCGAGCTGCAACGGGACAAACCGTCCTACACGATCGACACCCTGGAACTGATGCGGGCCGAGTTGGCCGCTGATGACCAGTTATTTCTACTTTTGGGCTGGGACGCATTTTGCGGCCTGCCCACTTGGCACCGCTGGGAAGAGTTGCTCCAGCATTGCCACATCCTGGTGCTGCAACGCCCGGATGCCGACAGCGAACCGCCGGATGCCTTGCGCAACCTGCTGGCAGCGCGCTCGGTGAGCGACCCGCTGGCCCTCGAGGGGCCGAGCGGACACATTGCATTCGTCTGGCAGACGCCGCTTGCGGTATCCGCCACCCAGATCCGTCAACTGCTGGCCAGCGGTAAGTCGGTACGTTTCCTGGTGCCTGACGCGGTCCTGGCCTACATCGATGCGCACGGGCTGTACCGTGCGTCGAACTGAAAAGGCGCGCTTCAAGGCACGAATCAACGTGTATTGAAACGCCCGAACATACGAGCTGAACGAGTTTTATATGACGAACAAAGTACAAATTAGCGGCGAAGAAGTAGTCAAGCTGACAGTCGCGGCGCTGGAAGACGTCAAAGCGGTCGATATCCACGTAATCGATGTGCGCGACAAGCACAGCATCACCGATTACATGATCATCGCGACCGGTACCTCTTCTCGCCAGATCAACGCGATGCTCGACAAGGTTCGCGAAGAAGTGAAGAAACAAGGCCTCAAGCCGTTGGGCGAAGAAGGCAAAGGCAACAGCGACTGGGTGCTGCTCGACCTGGACATCGCCATCGTTCACATGATGACCGCCTCTGCCCGTCAGTTCTACGACCTGGAGCGTCTGTGGTCTGGCGCTGAACAGAGCCGTGCTCTGAACGCTGCTCACCACAGCCCGGAAAACTCCCACGAGCACTTCATCAAGCTCAACCGCGACCAGGAATAAGGGACCGCTGTGCGACTGCGTCTGATCGCCGTCGGTTCTCGCATGCCCAAGTGGGTGGAAGAAGGCTGGCATGAATATGCCAAGCGTCTGCCATCCGAGCTGGCGCTGGAACTGGTGGAAATACCGCTCAACACCCGTGGCAAGAACGCTGACGTGGCACGCTTCATCCGTCAGGAAGGCGAAGCCATGCTGGCCAAGGTTGGCCCGAATGAGCGGATTGTCACGCTCGAAGTGCACGGTAAGCCCTGGAGTACCGAGCAACTGGCGGTCGAACTGGATCGCTGGCGGCTGGATTCGCGCACGGTGAATTTTATGGTCGGCGGCCCCGAGGGGCTGGCGCCGGAAGTGTGCGCGCGGGCCGATCAGCGCTGGTCGCTGTCGCCCCTGACGTTGCCGCATCCTCTGGTGCGGATTCTGATCGGTGAACAGCTGTATCGCGCCTGGACAGTTCTGTCCGGGCACCCTTATCACAAATAGCATCGCGCCCTAAATGTCCCAACCGATCCGCATCAAGGACCACGAGAAAGACGCCCGTCTGGTGCGTGGCCGGGTCGTGTTCGGTGCAATAGCGGTGGTGTTCCTGATTGGGGTACTGATCGCGCGGTTGTATTTCCTTCAGGTGGTCCAGTACGAGTATCACTCCACGCTGTCGGAGAACAACCGCGTTCATGTGCAGCCGATTCCGCCGACTCGCGGGCTGATCTTCGACCGTAATGGCGTGGTGGTAGCCGATAACCGGCCCAGCTTCAGCCTGAGCATGACCCGGGAGCGTTCCGGGGACTGGCAGCAAGTGCTCGATGTGATCGTCGAGGTTTTGCAGCTGACACCGGAAGACCGGGTGATCTTCGAAAAACGCATGCGGCAGGGGCGACGGCCGTTCGAGCCGGTGCCGATCCTGTTCGAGCTGACTGAAGAGCAAATCGCCCGGATCGCCGTTAACCAGTTCCGCTTGCCGGGGGTGGAAGTAGTCGCGCAACTTGTGCGTCACTACCCGCAGGGGGCGCATTTCGCGCACTCGGTGGGGTACATGGGGCGGATCAACGAGAAAGAGCTCAAGACTCTGGATCCGGTGGGTTACAGCGGCACCCATCAAATCGGCAAAACCGGCATCGAGCGCTTCTACGAGCCGGAGTTGCACGGTCAGGTGGGTTACGAAGAAGTCGAGACCAACGCCCGGGGCCGCGTGCTGCGGGTGCTCAAGCATACTGATCCGGTTCCCGGCAAGGACATCGTCCTGAGCCTGGACATCAAATTGCAGGAAGCTGCCGAGCTTGCGCTGGGTGGCCGACGCGGCGCGGTGGTGGCACTGGACCCAAACACCGGCGAGGTTCTGGCGATGGTCAGTCAGCCGAGTTTCGACCCGAACCTGTTCGTCACCGGCATCAGCTTCAAGGCTTATGCCGAGTTGCGTGACTCCATCGATCGCCCTCTGTTCAACCGGGTCTTGCGTGGTCTGTATCCGCCGGGTTCGACGATCAAACCGGCCGTGGCGATTGCCGGGCTGGACTCCGGGGTGGTGACCGCCTCGAGCCGTGTGTTCGATCCCGGTTACTACCAACTGCCCAACTATGATCACAAATACCGCAACTGGAACCGTACCGGCGACGGTTATGTGGATCTGGACACGGCAATCATGCGGTCCAACGACACCTACTTCTATGACCTGGCGCATAAGCTGGGGATCGATCGGCTGTCGGCGTACCTGGGCAAGTTCGGCATCGGCCAGAAGGTCTCGCTGGATATGTTCGAAGAGTCGCCGGGGCTGATGCCGACGCGTGAATGGAAGCGGGCGACTCGTCGCCAGGCCTGGTTCCCGGGCGAGACGCTGATTTTGGGGATCGGCCAGGGCTACATGCAGTCGACGCCATTGCAATTGGCCCAGGCCACTGCGTTGGTGGCCAACAAGGGCAAGTGGAATCGCCCGCATCTGGCGAAAACCATTGAAGGTGAGAAACCGCTCGATGCGAACCCGATGGCGGATATCATCCTGCGCGATCCGTCCGATTGGATGAAGGTCAATCACGGCATGCAGCAGGTAATGCACGGGGCCCGGGGCACCGCGCGCAAGGCGGCCATCGGCTCGCCATACCGGATTGCCGGCAAAAGCGGTACAGCCCAGGTCGTGGCGATCAAGCAGGGGGAGAAGTACGACCGTTCCAAGGTTCAGGAGCGTCACCGTGACCACGCCTTGTTCGTCGGTTTTGCTCCGGCCGATAACCCAAAAATCACAGTGGCGGTCATGGTCGAGAACGGCGAGTCCGGCTCCGGCGTCGCCGCACCAGTAGTGCGTCAGGTGATGGATGCCTGGCTATTGGGCCAGAACGGCCAGCTCAAGCCTGAGTTCGCCAGCCCTATCAGCGCGGAGGCTACGGCCCGTGAAGAGTAATTTTGATCGCATCCTCTCCAGTGAGGATGTGATGCGTCGCCGCGCGACACTGTTGCAGCGCATGCACATTGATGGCCCATTGCTGATCCTGCTGCTGACACTCGCGGCGGGTAGCCTGTTCGTGTTGTATTCGGCCAGCGGCAAGAGCTGGGATCTGCTGATCAAACAGGCCACCTCTTTTGGTATCGGCCTGGTGTCGATGGTCGTCATCGCTCAGCTCGAACCCCGTTTCATGGCGCGCTGGGTACCACTGGCCTATGTGCTGGGCGTGGTGCTGTTGGTGGTGGTGGACGTCATGGGGCACAACGCCATGGGCGCCACGCGCTGGATCAACATTCCCGGGGTGATCCGCTTCCAGCCCTCGGAATTCATGAAGATCATCATGCCGGCAACCATCGCCTGGTACCTGGCCAAGCGCACCTTGCCACCGCAGCTCAAGCATGTGGGGATCAGTCTGATGCTGATCGGGATTCCGTTCATCCTGATCGTGCGCCAGCCCGACCTAGGGACCTCGTTGCTGATTCTCGCGGGCGGCGCGTTCGTGCTGTTTATGGGTGGCCTGCGCTGGCGCTGGATCCTCAGCGTGATCGCCGCTGCCGTTCCCGTGGCGGTCGCCATGTGGTTCTTCATCATGCATGACTACCAGAAGCAGCGGATTTTGACCTTCCTCGATCCGGAGAGCGACCCGCTCGGCACCGGCTGGAACATCATTCAGTCCAAGGCCGCCATTGGCTCGGGCGGGGTGTTCGGTAAAGGCTGGTTACTTGGCACCCAGTCCCATCTGGACTTTTTGCCGGAAAGCCACACCGACTTCATCATCGCGGTCCTGGGCGAAGAATTCGGGCTGGTGGGCATCTGTGCGTTGTTGTTGATTTACTTGCTGTTGATCGGTCGTGGACTGGTGATTACCGCCCAGGCGCAGACATTGTTCGGCAAATTGCTCGCCGGCAGCCTGACCATGACGTTTTTTGTTTACGTTTTCGTCAACATCGGTATGGTCAGTGGCCTGTTGCCGGTAGTGGGGGTGCCCTTGCCGTTCATTAGCTATGGCGGAACTTCGCTGGTGACGCTGCTGTCAGCGTTTGGGGTTTTGATGTCGATCCATACCCATCGTAAGTGGATCGCTCAGGTTTGAATAAGGTGAAGATTTCAATGCAAGTAATGCGTGGCTGGGCTGCTCGATACGCTCCGTGGGTCGGCCTGGTAGGCATCCTTGGCGCGGCACAGGAAGCGCTGGCCGGTGATTATGAAGGCTCGCCGCAAGTAGCCGAATTCGTGGGTGAAATGACCCGAGACTACGGTTTCGCCGGGGAACAGCTGATGGGCGTGTTCCGCGAAGCCGAGCGCAAACAATCGATTCTCGACGCGATTTCCAAACCTGCCGAGCGGGTCAAGCAATGGAAAGAATACCGCCCGATGTTCATCACCGACGCGCGCATCGCTCGCGGTGTGGATTTCTGGCGTCAGCACGAGGCCGTTCTGGCCCGCGCCGAACAGGAATATGGGGTTCCGGCGCAAGTCATCGTGTCGATCATCGGCATTGAAACCTTCTTCGGCCGCAACACCGGCAGCTATCGGGTGATCGATGCATTGTCGACCCTGAGCTTCGACTACCCGCCGCGCGCCGAATTTTTCCGCAAAGAACTGCGTGAGTTCCTGCTGCTGGCCCGTGAAGAGCAGGTCGATCCGCTGACCCTCAAGGGTTCTTATGCCGGCGCCATGGGCTTGCCGCAGTTCATGCCGAGTAGCTTTCGCGCCTATGCTGTGGACTTCGACGGTGACGGCCACATCAATATCTGGACCGATCCGGACGACGCCATTGGCAGTGTCGCCAGCTACTTCAAGCGTCACGGCTGGGTGGCCGGCGAGCAGGTGGTCAGCCAGGCCACGGTGCGTGGCGATCAGGTCGATGAGGGTTTGACCCCGGGAATCGAGCCGGTCAAAACGGTCGGGGAGTTGCGGGCGCTGGGCTGGTCGAGTCATGATGCGCTGCGCGATGATATGCCGGTCACGGCTTTTCGCCTGGACGGCGATAATGGTCCAGAATACTGGATGGGTTTGAATAATTTTTACGCGATCACGCGCTATAACCGCAGCGTGATGTACGCCATGGCCGTGCATCAACTGTCTGATTTGCTGGTCCAAGCACGGGGCGTCAAGTAATGCGGGCAATGCCGATTCATAAACCCCTGAGGCTGATGGCTTTCGCCGCGCTGTCGCTGCTGATGGTCAGTTGTTCGACCAGCCGCGCGCCGCAACAGAAATCATCGACCGCCGTTCGCGCAATGCCTGGTCTGGATGTCAACCGCGCCCACAAAGACGGTGCGCCGTGGTGGGACGTCGACGTCTCGCGGATCCCGGACGCCACCCCAACCCTGCACCAAGGTCCCTACAAGGCCAACCCGTACACGGTATTGGGCAAAAACTACTTCCCGTTGAGCGAGTCGAAGAACTACGTCGCTTCGGGCACGGCATCCTGGTATGGCACCAAGTTTCACGGTCAAAACACCGCCAACGGCGAAGTCTATGACTTGTACGGCATGAGTGCCGCGCACAAGACCCTGCCACTACCGAGTTATGTCCGGGTGACCAACCTGGACAACAACAAGAGCGTGATTCTGCGGGTCAACGACCGTGGGCCGTTCTACTCCGACCGGATTATCGATTTGTCCTACGCGGCGGCCAAGAAGCTCGGTTATGCCGAAATCGGCACTGCGCGGGTCAAGGTCGAGGGCATTGACCCGCAAGAGTGGTGGGCCCAGCGTGGCCGGCCGGCGCCGTTGATGCTTAACGAACCGCAAGTGGCGCAAAACGCTGCTCCCATGCTGACGGCTTCGGCCGGCACGGTCGAGCAGTGGACGCCGCCACCGCAGCAACACGCTGCGGCCGTTGTGCCTGTACAGATGGATGCAAAAAAAAACGCTTCTGCACAAGCCTCTGGCCAGTATCTTCAGGTGGGCGCCTTCGCCAACCCGGACGCTGCAGAGCTGCTGAGGTCGAAGCTGAGCGGGATGGTGCAGGCCCCGGTCTTCATCAGCTCGATCGTGCGCAATCAACAAACGCTACATCGGGTACGCCTGGGGCCGATCGGCACGCCGGGTGAAATCCAGCAAGTGCAAAATAGCGTTCGATTGGCCAATCTGGGCCAGCCGAGCGTGGTAACTGCAGAATAAGTGACATCAGATTGAGGGCCTGACCTCGTTCGCGAGGTCGGGTTCCGGTTGTTGGTTCGTCAAAGAACAAAAGCCCGGCGAAGGGCCATAGAGTCAGCAACTGAACACGCGACAACCGGGGGCCGGTTGTCAGATTAGTTTTGCCCGCGAGGGCAAGTTTCCATTAGCAATTTCGAGAGACGGATGAACATCACCACCTTTGCCAAACGCCTGTGCCTGCTTGTCCCGCTGATCATCACACCTGCTGCCTGGGCGGCAGAGATGATGCCGTCGCCACCGCAACTGGCTG
>JAPLSD010000843.1 GCA_026398835.1 Pseudomonas sp. | reverse complement strand
TTCGATGGCGCGGTCCAGCGTGCTGTAAACCGGTTTGCGCTTGTCTTGCAAATTCAGCTGCGCTTGCAGGGCCATTCCCATACGTTCGGCAGCATTGTCGCCTTTTGCAGTAGGAGGAATGACCCCGTCGATCAGCGCCAGATGCGTCACACGCGCAGGCAGAGCGCCCGCCAGCACCAGCGAAACGATCGCGCCCAATGAGTGCCCGAGCAGGGCAAAGCGCTTCCAGCCAAGCTGCTCTGCAACTTGCAGCACGTCGTAGGCGTAATCCCACAGCGCGTAACCGGCACCCAGCGGCCGATGCCCGGAATGACCGTGCCCAGCCATGTCCAGCGCCACAATGCGCAAGCCCGTGAGCTTGGGCGCCAGGCGCGCGAAGCTGTTGGCGTTATCCAGCCAGCCATGCAGGGCGATCACTGGTAAGCCGTCTTCAGGGCCAAACAAATGCGCGGCCAGTTCGATATGCGGCAGGCTCAGACGAACTTCTTCAACCGGAGTTTTCATGCGCAATTTCGCTCGCTGCGGCTTTCCCAGCGGCTGAACAGATTCTTCAGCAGCGTGGCGGTGTCCTGCGGACGCTCAAGGGGAAACATGTGCCCACCGGGCATGGTCAGCGACTCACCGTGGGGCAAACGCCCAACCGAACTTGCGTGATGGCGCATCACTACCCGGCTCTGACGCCCACGGACCACCGCCAGCGGCACTTTCAGCTGCCGTGCGCGACCGGGGCTGGTGTGCGGGACGCCGCGGTAAATGCTGATTTCCGTCGCCGGATCGAAACTCAAGCGCAGACGATCACCGACCTTGTGCAAGCCATGTTGCAGGTAAGCGTCAAAGCATTCCGGGTCGAAGCCGCGGAACAGGGTTTTACCGGAAAAATAGTGGCGCGCAGCTTCCAGATCGGCGAACTCTTCGCGCCGCCCCAGAGTGCGCCCGGCCGGAGTCAACCGATCGATAAAACCGAAGCGTTTGGCGGCGCGTATCACCCACTGATCAGCACGGGTCAGCACCGGCGAATCGAGCATCACCACGCCACGATAGAGGTGTGGGCAACGCAACGCCGCATGCAGGTGCAGGACACCACCGAAGGAATGGCCGACACCCCACACAGGCTCCGGCTGCTGCTCGAGGTGATGAATCAACTCATCCACCAGGTTCAGCCAGTTGTCGTCCACCGGGAAACGCGGGTCATGGGCGTGTTGCTGCAAATGGGCAACCTCATATTCCGGTGCCAACGCGGCAAACAACTTGCCGTAGGTGGCCGAAGGGAAACCATTGGCGTGAGCGAAAAACACCTGCTGCGACATACCGGCGAATCCATAAGCGAAATCAAGCGTTGATTGTCCGTAAGACGCTTCCCGACAGCAATGACCGTAACTGCCAGGAATGATGACAGTCAGGTCAAAACTATTAAGCTTTCAGCGTCCAGGAGGCGTTTCTCCCAGCGGCACCACCGCCATGGTCAGGCGGGAGATGCAACTGGCCTTGCCTTCGTCGCTGCTCAGGCGAATGTCCCAGACATGGGTGGTGCGACCAATGTGAATCGCTCGCGCCACCGCCGTCACCCGTCCGCTACGCAACCCACGCAGGTGGTTGGCGTTGATCTCAAGCCCCACGCAATAGAATTTGCTGGCATCGATGCACAAGTAGCTGGCCATGGAGCCGACGGTCTCGGCCAGCACCACTGAGGCGCCGCCATGCAACAAGCCATAGGGCTGATGCGTGCGGTGGTCGATCACCATGCTCGCGGTCAGGGACTCTTCATCAAAGGATTCGAAGCGGATATCCAGCACTTCGCCGATGGTGTTTTTCTGGATCGCGTTCAGTTGCTCAATATGGGGAGTGGTACGCCATAGACTCATCACTGCATCCTTTATAGGTTTTATACCGCGTCAATCCTGCCACAACACCGCTTCGGAACGCTCGCTCCACTCCTGGAAACGTGCACCATAGGCAGTCTCGATCACGTTGCGTTTGATTTTCAAGGTCGGGGTCAGGAAACCGTTTTCCACCGCCCAACTGTCTTTCACCACCACCAGTCGACGCAAGCGCTCATGCTTTTCGAGCATGCCGTTGACCTCTTCAAGCAAGGTTTCCAGGCTGGATTGCAAGCCGTTTCGAGCGGCACTGGCGGCATCCTGAAGGCCGACCGCCGACAACACACACAGCCCCAGCGGCGCACTCAAACCGTCACCGACCACACACACTTGCTCGATCCGTGAATGGACCGCCAGACGGTTTTCGATCGGTGCCGGCGCGACATATTTGCCTTTGCTGGTCTTGAATATTTCCTTGATCCGCCCAGTCAGGCGCAGATTGCCTTCGGCGTCCTGCTCGCCTTTGTCGCCGGTGCGCAGGAAGCCATCTTCGGTGAGGGTCTCAAAGGTTTTCTGCGGGTCCTTGAAGTAACCGAGCATGGTCGCCCCGCTACGCACCAGCACTTCACCCGACGGATCGATACGCACCTCGACGTCCGGGCAGGGTCCACCGATCCAGCCTGGTGTGTATTGGCCCGCACGACCGACATGGGAATAACCGCAATTCTCGGTCATGCCATAGACCTCCAGCACATCCAGACCAAGCTTCTGGTACCACTCAAGCAAGGTCTGCGGCACCGGCGCGGCACCGGACAAAGCAATGCGCAAGGCGTCCAGCCCCAACCCGGCGAGCACTTTATGCCCAATCCACCGGCCAATGATCGGCAAGCCCAGCAGGAAATCCAGGCGTTTGGCGGGCATCTTGCTGTACACCCCCATCTGGAACCTGGTCCATATCCGCGGCACGCCAAACAGCGCGGTAGGCCGAGCGCGCTTCAGGTCGGTGAGGAATGTGTCCAGGCTCTCGGCAAAGAACACCGTTTGCCCCGTGTAAATTGAGGCCAGTTCAACGAACATGCGTTCAGCGACATGGCACAGCGGCAGGTAGGAGAGCAACCGATCCGACTCCCCCAGACCAAACAGTTGCGTGCCGTGGGTCGTGGCGAAACCGAGATTGCCGAAGCTATGCATCACGCCCTTGGGCAATCCGGTGGTACCCGAGGTGTAAATGATCGTCGCCAGTTGCGAGGCCACAGGCAGTGGGTCGTCCTGAATGGGTGAACTGCGTTGCAGGTCGGCCCAGCTGTAATCAAATACCCCCTCGGGACATAGCGGCAGGCTGACGGTTGGCAAGTCGGGCCTGACCCCAGGCGCCATGCCCGGCCAGTCATCCAGTTTGCCGATAAACACCAGAGCCGACTCTGAATGCTCGAGCACCTGGGACACCGAGTCAGCG
>JAPLSD010000367.1 GCA_026398835.1 Pseudomonas sp. | reverse complement strand
TCCGGTTGCTTGGGATCGACCAGCACCGTGCCGGTGTTTTCCATCAGCATCAGGTAGCCGGTATCGCCGAGCTTGATCTGTTTGACGATTTCGGTGAGCTGCTTGAGCGTCACGTCGATGCTGACCACGCCACCCGTGGTGCCCAACTTGTTGCCGATGGTGCGCACGGTGCTGACATAGGTCGTGTCGTCGGCGGCATAGTAATAAGCTTCTGTGCGAAACGGTTTACCCGGATTGGCCATGGCAGCCTTGTACCAGGGGCGCTGACGGGGGTCGTAGTTGTTCAGCTTCGCTTCGTCAGGCCAGGAGACGTAACCTCCGGCAGTGGTCCCCACGATCGCATAGGCGTAAGACGGATGACTGCTGCCAATGCTCTCGAGCAGGGTAAAAACCTGTTTGTCCATTTCCCCTTGAGGAATGTCTGCCGCGTTGGCGCTGATGTAGGTTTTGAGGCTGTCATCGGTGTTTTTGATCAGCGGCTGGTTGGCCAGATAGTTGACGTTCTGGCTGATGCCATCGAAGAATATTTGCATGGCGTTGCTGACCTGACGAATCTCACGGCCGCTGCCGTCGACGAAACTGTCTTTCGCATCGCTGCGCAGGTTCAGCACCACCAGGGTGGCGACCAGGATGACGGGCAAGCAGGCGATGATTGCAAACGCCCACGTCAGTTTTTGTTTGATGTTCATCCGCGCTCCAGATTTTTCTTATAAGCCCACGAAGTGCTGATGACTCGCGGATTAATGGCAGCCGTAACAGCCTAGCGGTGTTTTTTGCAGTCCCTTTCACCCTGCGACGTGGGTGCTCTCCGTCAAGGAGAGCCAACGCGGTCCGCTGGTGTGTTTATTCTGGTTGTCTGACAAAAATGTGTTGTCTCTGATGACTTCGGCCGTCGGCGGGGAAAATTGAGGCCCTTCGCAAAAAATCCTACGCAGACCTGGCACCGTGGTGTCAGCTTCTGTCGGAAATACCGTTGCATCTGGTTGCCAACAAGAGCAGAACACTCGGCTATGATTCGGGGCGGTCGATCGAAATCGGCAGGTTTGGCTGATTAATCTGGCAGATTGAGTGCTTCTGAGGTGTTCATAGGTCGGCAACCTCTCCCCCGTATGAGAGGATTGCCGTATAACGAGTGACATTCGCGTGTTTGGTAATAAAGGACCCACAATAAAAGCTGATGAAGACTCCAAAACGCATTGAACCCCTGATCGAGGACGGTCTGGTCGACGAGGTGCTGCGCCCACTCATGAGTGGTAAAGAAGCAGCTGTTTATGTGGTGCGCTGCGGTAACGAGTTACGTTGCGCCAAGGTTTACAAGGAGGCGAATAAACGAAGTTTTCGTCAAGCAGCCGAGTATCAGGAAGGCCGCAAGGTTCGCAACAGCCGACAGGCTCGTGCGATGGCCAAGGGCTCCAAGTTCGGCAAGAAAGAAACCGAAGACGCCTGGCAGAATGCCGAAGTGGCGGCGTTGTTCCGTCTGGCCGGTGCTGGCGTACGAGTCCCCAAACCGTACGACTTCCTTGAAGGCGTGCTGCTGATGGAACTGATCGCCGATGAATACGGCGACGCGGCACCGCGTTTGAACGACGTGGTACTGGAACCGGATCAGGCGCTTGAGTATCACGCCTTCCTGATCCAGCAGATCGTGCTGATGTTGTGTACCGGTCTGGTGCACGGCGACCTGTCCGAGTTCAACGTGCTGTTGACGCCGACAGGCCC
>JAPLSD010000092.1 GCA_026398835.1 Pseudomonas sp. | reverse complement strand
GTCCGCATTCGGCAGCGCCACCGTACGCCAGGTGCTCGACATGACCACGGCGCTCAAGTACAGCGAGGACTACGCCGACCCGACCGCAGAGGTCTGGGCCCATGCTCAGGCGGGTAACCCTTTGCCCAAGCCAAAGGGCTACACCGGGCCTCGCAGCTACTACGAGTTTCTCCAGACGGTGCAACTGCAAGGGCAGCACGGCAGCGCATTCGGCTACAAGACCGTCAACACCGACGTGCTGGGCTGGGTGATCGCCCGGGTGACCGGCCGCAACGTCGCGCAGTTGCTGTCGGAGCGCATCTGGAGTCGCCTCGGTGCCGAACAGGATGCCTACTTCACTGTTGATTCGATCGGGACTCCGTTTGCCGGTGGCGGTCTGAATACCGGTCTGCGTGACCTGGCGCGCTTTGGCGAGATGTTGCGCAACGATGGCCGATTCAATGATCAGCAAATCGTGCCCAAAGACGTGGTGGATGACATCCGTCACGGTGGCGACAAGCACGCGTTTACCAAGGCCGGATACTGGCTTTTGCCTGGCTGGAGCTATCGCGCCATGTGGTGGGTCACTCACAACGAGGACGGCGCCTATATGGCCCGCGGCGTTCATGGCCAAGCGATCTACATCGACCCCAAGGCTGAAATGGTGATCGTGCGCTATGCATCGCATCCCGTGGCGGGCAACGCGGCCAACGATCCGGTCACGCTACCTGCCTTTGATGCGCTGGCTCAGCATCTGCTACGAACGTCACGAGCAACCCAATGATCGCAGAGGGACTTTCGCTGCTTATCGACTACGGTGTTTATCTGCTTCCAGGCCTGAGCCTCTGTGCCCTCTGGTTGTGGCTGACGCCGAAGACGCAGCCGGGTTTGCGCATTGTCATCCTGCTGCTCACCTTCGTGCTGATGCGCGATGTGATGACCCCGCTGCGCTTATGGTCCCTGAGTGGCGATGTGCAGATCGGCTTTATTTCAAATCCCTTTGTCGTGGCCACACTGGGCGTCCTGTCGCTGGCGATCATCGCCGCGTTGGCGCGGATCGCCCCAGAGCTATGGGAACTCGTCGTCTGGAGCAAGGGCAATCTGGCCGTCGGACTGACGCTGGGCATCGCTGCCGGGTGTGCGATCGGTGTTCCGCTGCGGCTCTATCAGGGAGCTGACATAGCTGAAATGGCGGGTTACTGGCCGTGGTTGCTGGGCATGGCCGTGCTGGCCTACGGCGGCAATGCGCTGGAAGAGGTGCTGTTTCGCGGGTTCCTGCAAGGTCATCTCGAACAGCACACCACGGCCCTGCGCGCCGCCCTGATCAGCGCTGTCGCCTTCGCGGCCTGCCATTCGTTCCTGGCGCTGAGCGTCACGCGGATTGGCTGGCCGATTCTGCTGTTCACGCTGATTGAGGGCCTGGTCTGTGCTTTCGTGCGCATGCGCTACGGCGTAATCGCCGCCACCGCCGCGCACGGGACTGCGATATT
>JAPLSD010000649.1 GCA_026398835.1 Pseudomonas sp. | reverse complement strand
TGCTTGTGCGGGCTGCTGAGCCCATGAAGCATCAGCAGGCTGCAAGTCCACTGAGCAAACACTGATCAAGTTACGGAGTTTTTCAGCGATCACTTGGGCGCGGTGCCAGCTCAGCCCGTCGAGCACCACATCGATCGATAGCAAATCGTCCTGTTGCAGCACGTTGACCTGCTGCGGAATCAGAAACTGAAGTGCGAAATGGTTGAGCACCCGACACAGCAGATCCGGTTCGGCTTCAGCGAGCAGCTGATAGTGCACGCGGCAATGGGTGTTGTTGACGCTCCAGACATCGGCGCGGGTTGGGGTGGTGCTGACAGCTTCGAGAGGGGGCATGCTCGTTCTCCAAAATCACTGGAGAAATTTTTACATTCGGCACCGGGTATTTCTTATCTATGATTGAGCTAATTGGGAGTAAATTGAATTAAACAATTCGCTTTAATCTATTTTTAGGGTTTTTATATGCATAGCGAGCTGGATGCTTACGATCGACGGATTCTGGCACTGCTCCAAGAGGACGCCTCGCTCTCCAGTGCGCAGATCGCCGAGCAGGTCGGGCTTTCGCAGTCGCCGTGCTGGCGACGGATTCAACGTCTCAAGGAAGAGGGTGTGATTCGCGGGCAAGTGACGTTGCTGGATCGCAAGAAGATCGGTCTCAACACGCAGATCTTTGCCGAGATCAAACTCAACGCTCACGGTCGCTCCAACTTCACTGAATTCACCGAGGCGATTCGCGGCTTTCCGGAGGTGCTGGAGTGTTATGTGCTGATGGGGTCGGTGGACTTTTTGCTGCGCATCGTGACGGCGGATATCGAAGCGTACGAGCGGTTTTTCTTCGAGAAGCTGTCGATGGTGCCGGGGATTCAGGAGGTCAACTCGATCGTGGCTTTGTCCGAAATCAAATCCACGACGAGTTTGCCGGTGTAGCGGGTCGAGGCGAGATCGTTCCCACGCGTGGGAACGATCATCACAGCGATCATCACATGCGCAGAAGAGTCTTCCAGGCACGGTTCTGGTAAACCGCAATCGCCTGCTGCTTGCGGGCATCGAGGGCTTCATCGGTGATCGGCTCGTTGGCCAGTTGCTGCAGCTGTTTCAGCTCACCGTAGAGGCGATCCGTTTCCGGGATCTCCAGCACGCCACGAGCATGGTGCAACCATGCCTGAATGCGTTCGATGCGTGGCAGTTGCTCGGCCAGGTCTTCCGGTTGTTGCTGGTAGCGCTGCAGTTGCAGGGCGACGGCTTCGTCAGCCAACAGACGCGGCAACCAGTTGCCCAATTGCGCAGCGCCCTGACGATTGCCACGGGTGTTGCGGTCGGCTGCCCAGGTGCGGGCCAGCAACCAGCGCGAGGTGTTCAATGAGAACAGGCCCCAGCGCACGTCTTCCAGTTCTTCAGCGAACTGTTCCGGCGCGGCTTTGCGCACGTCTTCGTCGTCCTGACCGGCTTGCACCAGTGGACGCCAGTCTTCCAGCAACGCATCGAGCGAGGCCCGCAGGTCGTGGGTCGATTGGCGCGGCGCGGCCTGGCCGAGGCTGCCGATCAGCGCCCGCAGTTCGGCGAGGTTCTCTACCCAATCCTGCAGCAGACGCCAGTGGCCATTGAAACGGTATTGCTCGGCCAGACGCTGGCTGCTGCTCAGCAAGTGCCAGCTCAATGCAGCGAATGCGTCGTCCAGCGGCAGTTCAGTGCTTAACTGCGGAGCGGGCAGGCTCAATGAATAGCTGTTGGCATCGAACAGGCGATAGCCACGCTCGGCCTTGCTGATGTCGCATGGCATCAGCGCCAGGGTGGCGGCCAGTTCGGCGGCGAGTTCCAGCAGGGCAGCCGGTTCGCCTTCGCGCAATTCCAGTTCCAGTTCGCAGATTTCTTCTTTCTGCTTGCCAACGATCACATGGCCCAGGTCCAGCGCGGCTTCGATGACCACTTTGGCCTTGCCACGGCCCCAGGCGATTTCGGCGCGTTCGCGGACGAAATCGGTGGTGAAGATCGGCTTGAGGGTCTTTTTGTCCAGCTCGGCCAGTTGTTCCGGCCAGCATTCGCCGTCGAGCTTTTTCACGTCGAGCTTGGCTTTGGGCAGGTTCCAGTTGTACTCGTTACGCTCGGACAGACCGGCGATGCTTTGACCGCGGGTCTTGAGGGTCTGGATCACTTCTTCGCCATCACGGCGCAGGCGCAGGGCAACCTTGGCAAGGGCCAGGTCGCGCTCCGGCGTGTCGAAGTACTGGTTCATCAGTTCACGGCGTTCCCAGCCACTTTTGTTGCGTTTTTTCAGTAACGGATGCTCGCGCAGGGCGGCGAGGGTTTCGCGGCTGACGCGGAGTTTGATTTCGGTTTCTTTCTGCATGGCCGGAAAATCCAGGATCGGGAGCGCAGCCGGGGGAATGTGTGGCTGCCAAGGCCGTGCAGTGTACAGGACTCGCCGACTCGACGTGCCGCGGCGGTTTATTCCATGACACGGAAGGCTCTATGATGAAGCTCTTCTAGGGAGTCAGGAGTCAGCGCATGCCTTTGCCATCCATGAAAGATCAATTCGCTGCGCTGATCGCTGCGCCGTCGGTCAGCTGTACCCAGCCGAGTCTGGATCAATCCAATCGTGCGGTGATCGACCTGCTGGCGACCTGGCTCGGCGATCTGGGTTTCGCCTGTGACATCCAGCAAGTCAGCCCCGGCAAGTTCAACCTGCTCGCCAGCTTCGGTTCTGGCCCCGGTGGCCTGGTGCTGGCTGGACACAGCGATACGGTGCCGTTCGACGGTGCGCTGTGGCAGACCGATCCACTGAAACTGACCGAAGTCGACGGTCGCTGGATTGGCTTGGGCAGTTGCGACATGAAGGGATTTTTTGCGCTGGCCATCGAAGCCGTCCTGCCGCTGCTGGACAAACCGTTCAAACAGCCGTTACTGATCCTCGCCACCTGCGACGAAGAAAGCTCCATGGCTGGCGCTCGTGCGCTGGCCGCGGCCGGTAGGCCGCTGGGACGTGCCGCGGTGATTGGCGAACCGACCGGGCTCAAGCCGATTCGGCTGCACAAAGGCGTGATGATGGAGCGCATTGATATTCTCGGACAAAGCGGCCACTCATCGGACCCACGCCTGGGCCACAGTGCCCTCGAAGCCATGCACGATGCCATTGGCGAACTGCGCGGTTTGCGGCTGCTTTGGCAGCGCGAGTACCGCAATCCGCAGTTCAGCGTGCCGCAACCGACTCTGAATTTTGGCTGCATCCACGGTGGTGATAACCCGAACCGGATTTGCGGCCAGTGCTCGCTGGAATTCGACCTTCGGCCCTTGCCGGGCATGGACCCGAACGTCTTGCGCGCAGCGATCCGGCAGAAGCTTGAGCCTATAGCCGAGTGGCATAAGGTGAAGATTGATTACGTGCCGTTATTCCCCGAAGTACCGCCCTTCGAGCAGGCTGAAGACTGCGAATTGGTCCGGCTCGCGGAAAGACTCACCGGCCATCTCGCCGAAGCAGTAGCGTTTGGCACTGAAGCGCCTTATCTTCAGCGCCTCGGCTGCGAAACACTGGTGCTCGGCCCGGGCGACATTGCCTG
>JAPLSD010000214.1 GCA_026398835.1 Pseudomonas sp. | reverse complement strand
CGTCGCCCAAGGTCACGAAGTGATCTATGTGCCATGCCATCGCAGCCATATCGACTATCTGCTGCTGTCCTATCTACTGTTTCGCAACGGCCTGACCCCGCCGCACGTCGCCGCGGGGATCAACCTCAACATGCCGGTCATCGGCAGTCTGCTGCGTCGTGGCGGGGCGTTTTTCATGCGCCGCACCTTCAAGGGCAACCCGCTCTACACCTCGGTGTTCAACGAATACTTGCACACCTTATTCACCAAAGGCTTCCCGGTGGAGTACTTCGTCGAAGGTGGCCGCTCGCGCACCGGGCGCATGCTGCAACCGAAAACCGGGATGCTGGCGATCACCCTGCGCAGCTTTCTGCGCTCATCGCGGATGCCAATTGTCTTCATCCCCGTGTACATCGGCTACGAACGCGTTCTCGAAGGCCGGACCTACCTCGGCGAGTTGCGCGGTGCGACCAAGAAGAAAGAGTCGATCTTCGACATCTTCAAGGTCATCGGCGCCCTCAAACAGCGTTTCGGCCAGGTGGCGGTCAACTTTGGCGAGCCGATCAAACTGGCTGAGTTCCTCGACCAGGAACAGCCGGGCTGGCGCTCCCAGGAGCTGGGTCTGCAGTTCCGCCCGGCATGGCTGAACGAAACCACCAACCGCCTCGGCAAGCGTGTGGCTCAGCACCTGAACGAAGCAGCAGCGATCAACCCGGTCAACCTGGTGGCACTGGCCTTGCTCTCCACCAGTCGTTTGGCCCTGGATGATCGCGCCATGGCGCGGGTCCTCGACCTGTATCTGGCGTTGTTGCGCCGCGTGCCCTACTCGCCCCACACCACGCTGCCGGAAGGTGACGGCCGCGCGCTGATCGAGCATGTGAAAGACATGGACCTGCTGTCCGAGCAGAGTGATGCCTTGGGCAAGATCCTTTATCTGGACGAGCAGAACGCCGTTCTGATGACCTACTACCGCAACAACGTGCTGCACATCTTTGCCCTGCCGGCGCTGCTGGCGAGCTTCTTCCAGAGCAGCTCGCGCATGAGTCGCGAACAGATCCTGCGCTACGCCCGCGCGCTGTATCCGTACCTGCAATCGGAGCTGTTTATCCGTTGGTCGCTGGACGAGCTGGATGCGGTGATCGATCAATGGCTGGAAGCCTTCGTCGAGCAAGGCCTGCTGCGCTTCGAGAAAGAGGTCTACCTGCGCCCGGCACCGAGTTCACGGCATTTTGTACTGTTGACCTTGTTGTCCAAAAGCATCGCGCAAACCCTGCAGCGTTTCTACATGGCCATCTCGCTGCTGCTCAACAGCGGCCAGAACAGCATCAGCGCCGAAGAACTGGAAGACCTCTGTACCGTCATGGCCCAGCGCCTGTCGATCCTGCATGGCCTGAATGCGCCGGAATTTTTTGACAAAAGCCTGTTCCGTCACTTCATTCAAACACTGCTGGATCTCGACGTATTGCGTCGCGATGAAGCCGGCAAACTGAGCTATCACACACTGCTCGGCGAACTGGCCGAAGGCGCGGCCAAGCGTGTATTACCGGCGGAGATTCGCCTGTCGATTCGTCAGGTGGCGTTGCACGGAAATGAAAGTGCGGCAGAAGAGCCCAGTCTGGAAAACCAAAGAGCAACTTGAAGTTTTTTTCGCGCAGAAATAAAAGGATGTATTTCTGCGCAAACGCAGTTCCAGAGATTAGCTAGTATTTTTTAAGCCTAATGACAGGCATCATTAAAGGATACCCAGCATGAATAAATACATCTCTGGAAAAGTTCTTTTTTCCAAAACGCCGTACGGAATACAATCCAACTACACCACCAAAACCAGTCTCTACAAAATCATCAACGACAGCGTATCCACGCTCACCAGCTCACAAACGACAGACTCCCTTATGCATAAATGGTGGGAGTTTGAGTTCATTGTCGAGCAAGCATCCAGCGAAGCCCCTGTTTGCACATACCGCATCGTTGCAGAAGTGTTTCTTCCCGAGGGCGAGCTTCTTGCCAAGGCGGATGAACTTCTATCTGTCGACTTCAACTATGGCACTCGACATCATGAGGATGTCTATCTCAAGCCTGTGTTCATTGTTTAATTCCGCTGAACGTTCTGATCCGGGCAACCGGCTAAAGGTATGCTCAGCCACGTTGGCTACACCGCATCACGCAGAAAGTAACTTCAGCGCAAAAAAATCGTCCTGAAAATCGAGAAAAATCCCACAGGACACCCACCAAAAAAGCACTAAGCTTAGAACACGTCACATAAAAAACAAAGGAATGAACATGCAAACCATGGAAAGAAGCAACACACTAACCCTGAACTTCGTCTATCCGGAAGAAGTGACTTCGTGGGAAGGCGTGAGTGCAAATCTTATTATCCGAGATATCACATTAGCTGAAAGTCCGGTTTCTATCGTTGTATGGGGAACGAATCAATTGGCCAATGCACTTGAAACGATGTCCTTCGACGTCGTCAATCCGTCAGGTCTGGCACGCTATTCGATTAGCCTCGAACTGGCACGGGACGGCTCGTCATTGTTCAGCTATTCGGAACACTCATTCAATATTTATTGGAAAGATACCGATGCAACCGACAATAGTGTGCGGGAACAAAAAATCCTCTACCTCGATTCGCCAGGTACCCTGGCCGTAGAGAATCTTGCCATGTTCAAATTCCCGTATCCGGCCGATTCTGTTATCACCCTGAAACTCACAGAAATTTCCGAGACCGGGGTTCCCGGAGACTTGCTCAGTGAAAGCAAATTCCTGGAAGGCTCGCCTCGACCGTTTTACGTTCGCTATGACACTGACAAAGCAAAACCTGGCCAACGCTACAAACTGACCGGTTCAATCAGCCGCGGTAAGGACAAAGGCGAAGATGGCGCCCATCCCCTTCGGAGTATCTATGTATTGAAGCCTGCACAACCCACCGTTTCATTTGGCTCAGCAGTCACTTCCGTGCAGTAGGCTCAGCTCTCGTAAGCGCTTTTTGAGTCAATCTGTCGGCACTCCTCCCTGCAAAATCCGTTAAATTGTCATTGGCGCCAGCCTTCTTCTGGCGCCATCGATACGGAGATCCAGATGAAAAAACTCTCACTGCTCGCACTCACCGCTCTGCTCGGTGCCTGCCAAACCCTCCAACCTGCGCCAAAGACCAGTCTCGACGGCGAAGTGTTCTACCTGCAACGCATCGCCCTGCCGCCGACCGCGACGCTGAGCGTCAGCCTGCAGGATGTGTCCCTTGCCGACGCTCCTGCCGTGGTGCTGGACGAACAACGTGGCCTGGTCAAAGGCCAGGTGCCACTGCCTTTTCACCTCACCTATGACCCGAGCCAGATTAAACCCGGCCATCGCTACTCGGTCAGCGCGCGTATCGAAGTGGACGGCAAGCTTGTGTTCATTTCCACCGAACATCACGGTGTACAACTTGATGGCAAAGATCCGCAGCCGTTGAAAATCCGCGTCAACGCGGTACGTTAACCCCCTCTCTTGATTAAGGAAGCTGCCATGCTCCGTCCTTCCCTTCGTTTCGCCGGTCTGTGTGCGGGTTTGTTGATTTCTGCCAGTGCGCTGGCTTTGTCCCTCAGCGATCTTTCGCAAAAGGACGCCACCGGTGGGCTCAAGGATGCCTTGACCCAAGGCGCGCAAATCGCCGTCAAACAACTGGGTACTCCAGGCGGTTTCAGCAACAATCCTGAGGTGAAGATCGAGTTGCCGGGCAACCTGGGCAAGGTTGCCAAGAAGATGAAGCAGTTCGGCATGGGCGCCCAGGTCGACGAACTGGAAGCCAGCATGAACAAAGCGGCTGAAGCCGCGGTGCCGCAAGCTCAGGCGCTGCTTGTGGATGCGGTGAAGAAGATGAGCGTGGACGATGCCAAAGGCATTCTCAGCGGTGGCAAGGATTCCGCAACCCAATACCTGAGCAAAACCAGTCGCGAGCAGATTCGCGTCAAGTTCCTGCCGATCGTCAAGCAAGCAACCGATCAGGTCGGCCTGGCCAAGCAATACAACGCCTTCGCCGGCCAAGCCGCGACCCTCGGCGTGCTTGACGCGAAAAATGCCAATATCGAAGGTTATGTAACGGAGCAGGCGCTGAACGGCCTGTTCGAAATGATCGGCAAGCAGGAAGAAAGCATCCGCCAAAACCCGGCGGCAGCGGCTACCAGCCTGGCGAAGAAGGTGTTTGGTTCGTTGTAGAACGCGAAGATCAAAAGATCGTCCGAACGCGGCCCGAACCTTCGGCAGTGCCTACACACCATCGCTGTCTCAAAAAAGCCAAAAACTGAGTTCTGAGTACCGCAAAAACACAACACTGTCTCAATATTTATGAAAATTGAGACAGTGTTCGTTCCCACGCGGGAGCGTGGGAACGAACATCTGTGCGATCAGACCTGCTCTTTCTTCACCCTGAACCACGCTGCATACAACGCCGGCAAAAACAGCAGCGTCAAAGCTGTCGCGACAATCAACCCGCCCATGATCGCCACGGCCATTGGCCCGAAGAACACGCTGCGTGACAGAGGAATCATCGCTAGGACGGCGGCCAGCGCAGTCAACACGATGGGCCGGAAGCGCCGCACTGTGGCCTCAATGATGGCTTGCCATGGTTTGAGTCCGGCAGCGATGTCCTGCTCGATCTGATCCACCAGGATCACCGAGTTACGCATGATCATCCCGGACAGCGCGATGGTCCCGAGCATCGCCACGAAGCCGAACGGCTGGCGGAACACCAGCAGGAACAACGTGACGCCAATCAGCCCCAGTGGCGCGGTGAGAAAGACCATCGCGGTGCGCGAGAAGCTACGCAGTTGCAGCATCAGCAAGGTCAGCACAACCACAATGAACAGCGGCACACCAGCCTTGACCGAATTCTGCCCACGGGCCGAGTCTTCGACCGTACCGCCGACATCCAGCAAGTAACCGTCCGGCAGCTCGGCACGAATCGGTTCCAGGGTCGGCAGGATTTGCTGGACCAGGCTCGCCGGTTGTTCCTGACCGTAGATGTCCGCGCGCACTGTCACGTTCGGCAAGCGATTGCGGTGCCAGATAATGCCTTCTTCGAAGCCATACTCCAGAGTCCCGATCTGCGACAGGGCCACGCTTTTACCGTTGTCAGTCGGCACCGCGAGGCTCGGCAGCAAGGTCAGTTCAGTACGCTCATGCAACGTGCCGCGCAGCAGAATTTCGATCAACTCGTTGTCTTCGCGGTACTGGCTGACGCTGGAGCCTGTGAGCGAGCTTTGCAGGAACTTCGACAGGTTCGCGGTGCTCACGCCCAACGCTCGGGCGCGGTCTTGATCAACGTTCAAATAGACGACTTTGCTCGGTTCTTCCCAGTCCAGATGCACATTGACTACATGGGGGTTCTCACGAACCTTGGCCGCTACTTTGCGCGCCAGTGCACGGACTTCTTCAATGTGCTCACCGGTGACCCGGAACTGCACGGGGTAGCCAACAGGTGGGCCGTTCTCCAGTCGTGTGACCCGCGAACGCAGCGCCGGGAATTGCTCGTTGAGGGTTTCGATCAGCCAGGTGCGCAGGCTCTCGCGGTCTTCAATGGTCTTGGCCAGCACGACAAACTGCGCAAAACTCGCCGCCGGCAGTTGCTGATCCAATGGCAGATAGAAACGCGGCGAACCGGTGCCGACATAGGCCACATAGTTGTCGATGCCCGCGTGGTCTTTGAGCAGCCCTTCCAGACGCTTGACCTGATCGGCAGTGTTGCTCAGCGAGGCGCCTTCGGCCAGTTTGAGGTCGACCATCAGTTCCAGTCGTCCAGATGCCGGGAAGAACTGTTGCGGTACGAAGCGAAATAGCACCACCGACGCCACGAACAGCACGATGGTCAGGCCGATGACGGTTTTTCGCCGCCGCACGCACCACTCCACCAGACGCCGTACCCGTTGATAAAACGGCGTGCCATAAGGGTCCGGTTGACCGTCCCCCGTACCATGTTTGGCGGCATGAATCTTCGCCAGGTCCGGCAACAGTTTTTCGCCGAGATAAGGCACGAACACCACGGCCGCAATCCACGACGCCAGCAATGCGATGGTCACCACCTGGAAGATCGAACGGGTGTATTCACCAGTGCCGGACTGCGCGGTGGCAATCGGCAGGAAGCCAGCGGCGGTGATCAACGTACCGGTGAGCATCGGAAACGCAGTGCTGGTCCAGGCATAGCTGGCGGCCTTGAGCCGGTCGTAGCCCTGCTCCATTTTGATCGCCATCATTTCCACGGCAATGATCGCGTCGTCCACCAGCAAACCTAACGCCAGTACCAGCGCGCCGAGGGAAATCTTGTGCAGGCCGATCCCCAGGTAATACATGGCGGCGAAGGTCATCGCCAGCACCAGCGGAATCGCCAGGGCTACCACCATGCCGGTGCGCACTCCCAGGGAGAAGAAACTCACCAGCAGCACAATCGCCAGCGCTTCGACCAGCACCTGAACGAATTCACCGACGCTGGTTTTCACCGCTGCCGGCTGATCGGAGACTTTGCGCAGTTCCATGCCGGCAGGGAGGTTCGTCTGAATACGGGCGAATTCGACTTCCAGTGCCTTGCCCAATACCAGAATGTCACCGCCGTCCTTCATCGCCACGGCGAGACCGATAGCGTCTTCGCCCATAAAGCGCATGCGCGGTGCCGGAGGGTCGTTGAAGCCGCGGTGAACATCGGCGACATCGGAGATGCGGAACGTGCGATCACCCACCCGGATCGGGAAGCTCTTGATCTCTTCGACTGTCTGAAAATTCCCCGAGACCCGCAATTGCAAGCGCTCGCTAGAGGTCTCGAAGAAGCCCGCAGTGGACACCGCGTTCTGTTCTTCAAGGGCTTGCTGTACCGCCGCCAGCGGTAGTCCGAGGGTCGCCAGTTTGACGTTGGACAGCTCGATCCAGATCTTCTCGTCCTGCAGACCCAGCAGATCGACCTTGCCGATATCCTTGACCCGTTGCAGCTGGACCTGGACGCGGTCGGCGTAGTCCTTGAGCACCGCATAGTCGAAACCGCTGCCGGTCAGCGCGTAGATATTGCCGAAGGTGGTGCCGAATTCATCATTGAAAAACGGCCCCTGAATACCCGGTGGCAAGGTCTGGCGGATGTCGCTGATCTTCTTGCGGACCTGATACCACAACTCGGGAATCTGCGCGGAATGCATCGAGTCCCGGGCCATGAAGGTCACCTGGGATTCCCCGGGGCGGGAAAACGAGACAATCCGCTCGTACTCGCCGGTTTCCATCAGCTTCTTTTCAATGCGCTCAGTGACTTGCCGCGATACTTCCTGAGCCGTTGCCCCCGGCCAGTTGGTGCGAATCACCATGGCCTTGAAGGTGAACGGCGGGTCTTCGCTTTGGCCCAGTTTGGTGTAAGACAGCGCGCCAACAACAGCGAGCAATAGCATCAGGAACAGTACGATCTGGCGATTGCGCAGCGCCCATTCGGAAAGATTGAAACCCATCGGGGACTACTCCTTGACCGCCAGATTGACCACGCGATTGGAGCGATCCACCGGGCGCACTTGCTGGCCCTCGTGAAGCACGTGCACACCCGCGGCCACCACCCAATCATTGGCACTCAGGCCTTCAAGGACCGGCACGGTTTTTTCGCCAAATGCACCGACGCGTACTGGAGCGCGTTTGAGCGTGTTGTTGGCGCCGACGACCCAGACGTAGGTTGCACCGTTTTCTGCGGTGAGCGCCGAAAGCGGCACCGAAAGCGGCACGACCCCTGCGGTCTGAATGAACACCCGAGCGCTCTGGCCCAGTTCTGCCGGGACTTTACCGGCGGTGAAGGTGATACGGGCGGCAAAGGTTCGGGATTTTGGATCGGCGGCCGGCGACAGCTCGCGGATACGTCCGGCGAATCGCTGATCCGGTTGCGTCCACAGCTCTACCGAAACCTCCTGACCGACCTTGAACCGACCAAAGCTTTGTTCTGGCAAGCTGATCAGCACTTCCCGCTCGCCATCGGTGGCCAAGGTGAACACCGTCTGCCCGGCCGACACCACTTGCCCAACCTCGACCGCGCGCTTGGCCACCACACCATCCTGCGGCGCGCGCAGGACTGCATAGCTGGCCTGATTGTTGGAAACATCAAACTCGGCCTTGATCTGCTTGAGCCGTGCAACGCCTGAGCGATACAGGTTTTCTGCATTGTCATACTGCGAGCGGCTGACCATCTGCCGGTCCATCAAGGTTTTGTAGCGGTCACGCTCGGCATGCACCATGTTCAGATTGGCCTCAGCCGCGGCGACCTGGGCCCGAGTCGCTTCCAGTTGCAGACGAACGTCCTGGGGATCGAGCTCTGCCAGCGGCTGGTTGGCCTTGACCCTCTCACCCTCTTCGACCAGTCGTCGGCTGACCTTGCCGCCAATGCGGAACGCCAAATCCGGCTCGTAACGCGCGCGGACTTCACCGGGATAGCTGTCCATCGCCTGAGCCGAAGGCTCTGGCTGAACCACCATGGCCGGACGCACAGTGATTTGCGCCGGCTCTTCGTGACCGCACGCAGACAGCAAAAAAGCCAGACTGACTGGCAACGCGAGGGGCAAGGCATAGCGGAACATGGTGAAGGACCTTTCGCTTATGGTGCTTTGAATAATTATACTGACCAGTATGTTATTAATAGCAAACTCACCAGTCCAGTATTAAAAGCGAATAATGTCGAACACTCTTTCTGCATCCAACGGTCCCGGCCGCCCCAAGGACCTGGCAAAACGCCAGGCCATCCTCGATGCGGCGAAAAATCTGTTTCTGAGTAATGGTTACGCCAGCACCAGCATGGATGCCGTCGCGTCTGAAGCAGGCGTGTCGAAGCTGACGGTGTACAGCCATTTCAACGACAAGGAGACGCTGTTCTCCGCCGCCGTGGTGGCCAAGTGCGAGGAGCAACTGCCGACACTGTTCTTCGAGCTGCCGGACGGCATACCGATCGAGAATGTGCTGTTGAACATTGCGCGCGGCTTTCACCTGCTGGTCAACAGCGACGAATCGGTGAACCTGCACCGCTTGATCATGGCCTTGGGCAGCCAGGACCCGAAGCTCTCGCAGATATTCTTCGAAGCCGGACCGCAGCGCATGCTGCAAGGCATGGAACGGTTACTGACGAAGATCGACCAGGTCGGCGCCTTGAGCATCGATAAACCACTGAACGCCGCCGAGCATTTTTTCTGCCTGCTCAAGGGCGCGGCGAATTTTCGTCTGCTCTACGGCTGCGGCGAACCCCTGAGTGGTGAAGCGGCAGAGGCGCATGTGCAGGAAGTGGTGGCGTTGTTTATGCGGGCTTATCGGCCCTGAGCAATACAGGAAGTTGCTGATCGCTCCCACGCTCTGCGTGGGAACGATCGGGCTGCTCTCAGGCCTTGAGCGCTTTCTTCGGATAGATATCGTAGCGGCTGGATTTACCGTCCAGGGCGTGGCTCGGTTTTGGCCCTTCAATACAGGGTGCCTTGCGCGGGCGTTTGACCACGACCCGGTGGCTGGCCAGCGCCAATGCGGCCTCAAGCAAGGCTGGAGCATCAGGATCATCGCCAACCAGCGGCCGGAACAGGCGCATTTCCTTCTTCACCAACGCAGTCTTCTCACGATGCGGGAACATCGGATCAAGGTAGATCACCTGTGGCGGTTCCCCTTCCCAATTGCGCATCACCTCGATCGAGTTGCCTTTGAGCAAGCGCATCCGCGAGACAATGGGCGCCACCTCAAAATCCTGAAGCCCACGGGCCAGGCCATCCTCCAGTAACGCGCCGATCAGCGGCTGGCGTTCGATCAGACTCATTTCGCAGCCCAGACTGGCCAGCACGAATGCGTCCTTACCCAGCCCTGCCGTGGCATCCAGCACCCGCGGGCGTACGCCTTGGGCTACGCCGACGGCCTTGGCGATCATCTGACCGCTGCCGCCACCGTACAACCTCCGATGGGCCGCACCGCCCTCAACGAAGTCCACCCGTACGGGCCCCGGCGCATCCGGGCCGAGCTGTTGCAGCTGCAACCCCTGCTCCGTGACCTGTAACGCGAACTCGGCATCGTCCATCAGCAACGGCAAGCCGAGTCGTTCGGCCCATTGCTCCGCTTGCGCGGCAGACGCTCCGGCTAGCGCCTCGACTTTGATGCGGCAGGCCGCTGGTTGCTCAATCATGGGGAAACACGCTCAAAAAATTAATGATCGGCAAAAACTGCCGATAAAAGAACTATCAGGCATTTTGCCAGAGCTGAGCGTCGACCGAGAGAAATGTCAGACATTCAACGCACATCGATAGGCTATATCTCGCGTCACGACGACTATGGCCTGCGCAATTCCCAAGCACTGAGCGGCGTCAGCCACCTGTGGCAGGATTTCTTTGCCCAGGCGTTGGCCGATCAGAGGGGCGATGCGGCGAATGTTTCTGGCGATAAAGCGCCGGTCTCGGTCGATGGCCCGATCGAGCCAAGCGGTGGCACAGACCTGCTCACGCAAATCGTCACGCAACGCCATTGTGACGTTCAGGACACCGAAGTCCGCCCGCCGGAGCCGCTGTTCCTGCCAATTGCCGAGTTCGAAATGGATTTGGCAGACAAGCCGGCCATCCCGTTCCCGCCGGAAGAAATCGTCGCCCAACAGAAGCAACAAAACTTCGAGAGCGGCTGGGTTCGCCCGATCGTGCTCAATGCTGGCCAGCCACTGCCCGAGCCCGGCCCGGCGCCGCAACCACGTGCGCTGCACCTGCCGATTGCCGAGTTCGAACTCGATCTTCTGGACAAACCGGCGACGCCGTATGCGCCAGAAGAACTCGTCGAGCAACAGAAACAATTCGACTTCGACAATGGCTGGGCACGCCCGCTGATCCTGCAAAACCTGCGCATCGCCGCCTAAGCCTCAAGCCCCAGCCCCTGTCAGAAACCGCACGACAGTTCCTGGCCAATCAGCCTTTGAACAGCTGATTGATCTGCCCGAACGGCATGGCCTGGTCGGCAAAATCGAAGGTGCCTCGCCCGTGAACTTCCTGAGCCGCGGCATAGAACGCGCCATAAGCCGCACGCGCCATTGCAGAACCGACGCTGATACGTTTGACGCCCATTTCGCTCAATTCAGCCACCGTAAGATGCACACCACCCGACATCAATACATTGACCGGTTTGGGCGCTACGGCCCGGACCACCGCGAGGATTTCTTCTCGCGTGCGAAGCCCTGGGGCATAAAGCACATCGGCTCCCGCTTCGGCGAATGCCTGCAAGCGGCGAATGGTGTCCGCCAGGTCAGGCTTGCCGTGCAGGAAGTTCTCGGCGCGCGCCGTCAGCATGAACGGGAACGGCAGGCTGCGCGCCGCCGCGACCGACGCTTCGATGCGCTCGACAGCCTGTAGAAAATTGTAGATGGGATTGTCTTCGTGGCCCGTGGCGTCTTCAAT
>JAPLSD010000729.1 GCA_026398835.1 Pseudomonas sp. | reverse complement strand
CTTCGACCCAGATGTTGCTGAACACATCTTCCAGCAACACCCGCGCGCGGCCGTTGAGCTGGCTGACAGTCAGGACTTCGCGGTCGAGGCCGAGTCTTGCAAAGGGGTCTTTAATCATGGGGCGCATGATAAAGGCATTCGACCGACAATCTCTACGTTCACGCAATCCCGGTGAGGGTTAAGACGGTATCTACACCGGACAGTGTAAGGCGCTGCTGAAGTGTTGGATAAATTGCTCCACCAGCGGCGTCGGAGTTGCTGGTAGGCGAGGGCGATGGTGCTTTGGCAGTCCGGGTCGGCCAAGGGCAGGAAATGAATATTCGCCGGAGCGATGTCTTGCATCGACTCGGGGAGCAGAGCAATACCGAAACCGGCCTGAATCAATTGCAGTTGCGTGGTCTTACGCGACACCACGCGCGCGGCCCTGGGGAAAAAACCTTGGCGCATGCATAGCTCAGCCGACAAATAGCTGAGTCCACCCCGTTGAGGATGGGGGATGGAGATAAACATCTGGTCCTTGAGTTGAGCCAGGTCGATGCCTTGCTCAGGTGTATTCATCGCCAAAGGATGGTCGGGCGGTACCGCGAGTAAAAGACGCTCGCTGTAGAGCGGCACAATCTGTACGCCATCGCGCTGGCGCAATACCGGCAAGCGCAACAGGCCAACGTCCAGCCGACCTTCGGCCAGCTCCTCGAGTTGTGCTTCGGAAGAGAGTTTGACGATGTCCATGGACACGCCGGGACAGCGCTCCAGATAACCACCGACGCCTTGCAACAGGCGGCCGCTCATCGGCACGGTACTGGAGTGGCTCAGGCGCAAGGTGCCGAGTTGACCGTTGCCGACCTGCGTCGCCATTTCGCTGGCCTTTTTCAGCTCGTTCAAAAGGTTTCTGGCTCGTGGATAAAAAGCCTCTCCCGCAGCCGTCAGGCGTGGTTGGCGAGCGGTACGCTCGAACAACGGGGTTTGCAACTGGCCTTCCAGTGCCTTGATTTGTCGACTCAAGGCCGATTGCGCAATGAACAAACGCTCGGCAGCGGCACTGAAGCTGCCGCACTCGGCGATTTCGACGAAATAGCGCAATTGGCGGGTTGAAATCACGAGTCATGCCTTTTTGAGATGGGTTGGCTGCTTTGAAGATATTAGTCGCAAGGCTCGCCACTGACTAAAGTCATCCTGAAAAGGATCAAGGATGTCGTACCGATGAGTGTTGTCGCACTGTTAAACCAATGGCCGTTCGGCGTGGTTGATTGGCTGTTAATCGAGCTGGGTGTCGCTCTGGCCTATATCGTGTTTGGTATCGCGGGCTTCGGCACGGCGCTGGTGGCCGGGCCGATTTTGATTCTGTTTATGCCGCTGTCGAAGATCGTGCCGCTGCTGGTGCTACTGGATTTTGTCGCAGCATTCGGCAATTTGTTGCCTTCGCGGCGGGATGTGGTCAAGCCTGAGTTATTGAGGCTGCTGCCGTGCATGGCGGTGGGTTGCACCCTGGGGGTGATTTTTCTGCTCAACCTCAAGTCTGACGTGTTGCTGCTATTAATGGGGCTGTTTATCAGCGCTTATGCGATCTACAGCCTTGCGGTGAAGGTTCGGCCCACTCAGTTAGCTGCCGGTTGGGCGATTCCGATGGGGACGGTAGGAGGGTTGTTCGGTGCTTTGTTTGGCAGCGGTGGCTTTCTATACGCGATCTATTTGAACAGCCGGTTGCCGAAAGATGCGGCGCGGGCGACCCAGAGTGCATTGATCAGTTGCAGCACGGTGGTGCGTTTGAGTCTGTTTACGCTCGCGGGCGTGTATGCCGAGCTACCCTTATTGTTACTGGCCCTGTGTTTACTGCCGGCAATGGCGCTGGGACTGTGGATCGGACCATGAAGCTATCCCGAGAAGCCTTTGTGCGGTTGGTGACCTGGTTGGTACTGGCCAGTGGTATTGCGTTGATTACCCGTTATCTGAGCACTTGACCTCGTTTCGTCAGGGATTAAGCTGCCGGCCTCCTGGTCCTTGCTCGCGATGACGGCAGACGGACAACGCTGATATCCCATTGAACGCTTCAGGCCCCACCCATGAACTCCCAAAGCATCATCGTCCCGAAAATTTCCACACTGCCGGTGCACGAACCCCGGGCGCGGGCGATCGTGCGTTGGCTGGTGCGCAAGAACATCATCGAAGAAGAGCTGACCACCTGCGGTCGTACAGGCAATCGCATGGCCCATGCCATTGCGCCGGGTGCCCGCAGCGTGGTGCTGCACCCTGAGGCGTTGCCTTTCGGTGAGCCGGTGAACGGTCTGGAGATCATCACCAAACGTTGCATCTATACGCCGGCCAAGGGCTTTCTCGAAGAAGCGGGCTGCGCCGAATGCCGTAAAGAAGTGGGTGAGGCGCTGTTTGACAGTCTGGAAGACTGGATGCCCGGGCGTACCGACAACTTCACCTGCCCGGAATGCGGCCATGAAGATGACATCAACGGCTTTCTGTTTTTGCAGGAATGCGGCTTTTCCAACCTGGGCTTCATCTTTAATAACTGGGCCGAGGCGGGGTTCAAACAGAGCTTTCTCGATGAGTTTGCCGACTGGCTCGATCAGCCAGTGACTTGGGTCAAAGTCGAATTGTAGGGAACGGCGATACCCGTATATCAACATTACCGATAATAGGCAGAGTTTTACATTGAGCCCAAGGGGGTGTCTGAGTATAATGGCGCGCTTCCATTTTCCCGCTCGGGAGCCCCCGCGATGCTGCGTATCAGCCAAGAAGCTCTGACATTCGACGACATTCTCCTAGTGCCCGGTTATTCCGAGGTGCTTCCTAACGAAGTCAGTCTCAAGACCCGCCTAACCCGTGGCATCGAGCTGAATATTCCTCTGGTTTCCGCTGCCATGGACACCGTCACTGAAGCCCGTCTGGCAATTGCCATGGCTCAGGAAGGCGGCATCGGCATTATCCACAAGAACATGACCATCGAGCAGCAAGCTGCCGAAGTGCGCAAGGTCAAGAAGTTCGAAGCCGGCGTTGTCAAAGACCCGATCACCATCGAGGCTGACGCCACGGTTCGTGATCTGTTCGAACTGACCCGCATGCACAATATTTCCGGCGTTCCGGTTCTGCACGATGGCGACCTGGTCGGTATCGTCACTTCCCGTGACGTACGCTTCGAAACCCGTCTGGATGCCACCGTTCGTGAAGTGATGACGCCTAAAGAGCGTCTGGTCACTGTTCGCGAAGGCGCCAACAAGAACGAAGTCCGCGAGTTGCTGCATAAGCACCGCCTGGAAAAAGTCCTGATCGTCGACAGCAAGTTTGCCCTCAAAGGCATGATGACCGTCAAAGACATCGAAAAAGCCAAAGCCTACCCGCTGGCCAGCAAAGACGACCAGGCGCGTCTGCGCGTTGGCGCCGCTGTCGGTACCGGCAAGGACACTGGCGAACGTGTTGCAGCGCTGGTTGCTGCCGGCGTTGACGTCGTTGTCGTCGACACCGC
>JAPLSD010000247.1 GCA_026398835.1 Pseudomonas sp. | reverse complement strand
TTCGCAGCCGCCTTGCAACCTACGCTGCAAATGTGTGTCTGCTCAACCTCGCAGTCGTACACGTCGCCAGTCCACACGCTCGTGCCGTTCGGATGCTGACACCACGGTCCCGGCGTCGCCTCCCGGTCCAAGCGCTCAACCTCGGCGAGGGCTTCAAGAGGGGTCATGGCTTCTTTTCTCGCTTCATCGGCTGTCCCTTGTCGTCCACGCCGTAAGGTGTATTCGATTCGATGCCCGATTCACCGACGTAGAATGTGGCGATCCGGTAGCGCTTGCCATCCCACCATCGGACGTTGAGGATGCCCTCGTCGCCGGCAGTCGCTGTGCCCTCGTCGCCGGCAGTCGCTGTGCCCTCGTCGCCAGCGGTCGCGGTGCCACGGGTGCCAGCGGTCGCGGTGCCACGGGTGCCAGCGGTCGCGGTGCCACGGGTGCCAGCGGTCGCGGTGCCAGCGTCGCCAGCGGTCGCGGTGCCCGCGTAGCCAGACGTGGCCTGATGCGCGATCACCTTCAAGAACCAGTGCTCGGCTTCGGAACGTCGGACCAGGGCCGCCCGCGATCTGGCCTCCAAATCAGGATCACCCGCGAATGTCCACTCTGGCAGAATGTCTTGGTCTACCTCGAATGACCACGTGGCAAGGTCGTGACGATTTGTCTCGTTCGGCAGGATCTCGACTCTCACGAAGTCAGGCGGCGACTTGCGATCGTCCAGTTTCTGCTCTGTGCTTGTCAGTCGAGCACCAGAACTCGCCGGTCTTCGTGATGATGAACGATGCGAATTTGCACATTCTATCTCTCCCAACTCAGCCCCGCCGCAGTTGCTTGCTCAGTCCCACGCCCAGCGATGTGCTAGGTGTGCTGGCTGCGGCGAGTAGTGCCCGGTCGTGCGGTCAAGCGACGAGCGGGCGGATACTACGCTGTCTCTCCGTTCGATCCTACGCCTAGATCGTGCTGTTCGGGCGGCATCGGGTCATCGTCGCCATTAGGGCCGTCTTGCACAGGCGCCGCACCTCCTGCGAATAGCGCGCGAAACTCCCACTTGCACCGCTTGCACAAGGCGCCGCGTTTCCGATTGCCGCCGTCCCACGCTCGACGGTATGCACTTGCG
>JAPLSD010000255.1 GCA_026398835.1 Pseudomonas sp. | reverse complement strand
TCGACCACATACTCCTGCTCGATCTTGTTGGAATCGGCAGTCAGTTTGCGAAGGATCTTCCAGTCCTGGGTGAACACCAGCAGACCACTGGCGTTGGCTTGCAGATCTGAACTGGCGGTCAGGCGCAGGAAGTGTCCCTTGAGCGGGCGCTTGCTGTAACGGTGTTCTTCGCTCAGTGTTTCAGGGCCGATCAGTTGCATGGCGCTTTCGGCATTCATACCCGCCGGCGCGTGCAGCAGGATGGTCACCGGCTCTGGCGCAGTGGCCTTTGCTTCGGGGTCCAGCTCGACTTTTTGCGTGTCGACCTTGAACTGCGGCTCATCGATGACTTCGCCGTCCACCGTGACCCAGCCACCCTCAATGAACAACTCAGCCTCCCGACGGGAACAGCCGACGAGTTCGATGAGGCGTTTGGAGAGACGAATCGGGTCAGTCATGACAGGGGCCGTAACAAAAGAGGGCGCCCATTGTACCTGCCTGGCGCCGGTTAATCGCGGGTCCATTTGAAGAGTGTGGCTTTTAGCCGCGTTGTGCCCGCTGATTTACCTGTTTGAAGCGCATATGCAGCAACGGATAGGGCTGGCCCATGCCGTCGTGCTCCGAGCGGCCGATCACTTCGAAGCCCTGTTTGAAATAGAAGCCCAGGGCTTGCGGGTTCTGTTCATTGACGTCCAATTCATCGGCATTCAAGTGTTCAATGGCGTACCTGAGCAATTGTTTGCCCAGACCCTGACCTCGGTAGTCGGGGGCGATGAAGAGCATTTCGATCTTGCCTGCCGCGACACCGGCAAAACCGGTGATGCGTTGGCGATGATCCCTGGTGCAGATCAGCATGACCGCATCGAGATAACGGGTCAGCACCAGATTCTTCAGCAGTTCGATGTAGCTGTCCGGCAGAAAGTCGTGGGTGGCGCGCACCGAATCTTCCCAGATCCGGGTGAGTTCCTGATAGTCACTGTGTTTCGGTGTATGGATGACCGAGTGATGGCGCATGCCACCTGCTCCTTATAAGGGTTTGGGCGTAAATGCTTTGGGTGTCGAATCCTTTTATTGATTGAACGATAGCCGTAAAAAAGCCCCGCATCTCGTCAAGAGAGCGGGGCTTTTCAATTTTTACGCCTTAGCTTTTATGCCTTAGCGCTTTTCAGCCCACAGGTCGTACTCGTCGGCGTCGGTCACCCGGCACCAGACCTTGTCGCCTGGCTTGAGGTCGCTGGCATCGTCGATGAAGACGTTCCCGTCGATTTCCGGGGCATCGAAGAAGCAGCGGCCAACGGCGCCTTGCTCGTCGACTTCGTCGATCAGCACTTCGATTTCCTTGCCGATGCGTAGTTGCAGGCGAGCAGAACTGATGGCCTGTTGATGCGCCATGAAGCGATCCCAACGGTCTTGTTTGACGTCGTCTGGCACAACGTCCAGATCCAGGTCATTGGCCGGTGCGCCTTCGACTGGCGAGTACTGGAAGCAGCCGACGCGGTCAAGCTGGGCTTCGGTCAGCCAGTCGAGCAGGTACTGGAAGTCTTCTTCGGTTTCGCCGGGGAAACCGACGATGAAGGTCGAACGGATGATCAGATCGGGGCAGATGACGCGCCAGTTCTTGATCCGTGCCAGGGTCTTGTCTTCGAAGGCCGGGCGCTTCATGGCTTTGAGGACTTTAGGGCTGGCGTGCTGGAACGGGATGTCCAGGTACGGCAGGATTTTCCCGGCGGCCATCAGCGGGATCAGCTCATCGACGTGCGGGTACGGGTAGACGTAGTGCAGGCGAACCCAGACGCCGAGGCTGCTCAGCGCTTCGCAGAGTTCGGTCATGCGGGTTTTCACCGGCGCGCCGTTCCAGAAGCCGGTGCGGTATTTGACGTCGACGCCGTAGGCGCTGGTGTCCTGGGAGATCACCAGCAGCTCTTTGACGCCGGATTTGACCAGGCGCTGGGCTTCGTCGAGTACATCACCGACCGGACGGCTAACCAGTTTGCCGCGCATCGAGGGGATGATGCAGAAGCTGCAGCTGTGGTTGCAGCCTTCGGAGATCTTCAGGTAGGCATAGTGACGCGGGGTCAGCTTGATACCTTGCGGCGGCACCAGGTCGATCAGCGGGTTGTGATTGAGGTTTGGCGGTACGACCTCGTGTACGGCGTTGACCACTTGCTCGTACTGCTGCGGGCCGGTTACCGCGAGCACGCTCGGGTGAACCTTGCGGATGGCGCCTTCTTCGACGCCCATGCAGCCGGTGACGATGACTTTGCCGTTTTCCTTGATGGCTTCACCGATCACTTCCAGGGACTCGGCCTTGGCGCTGTCGATAAAGCCGCAGGTGTTGACCACCACGACGTCGGCGTCCTGATAGGTGGACACGACTTCGTAGCCTTCCATACGCAATTGCGTAAGGATGCGCTCGGAGTCGACCAGTGCTTTCGGGCAACCCAGTGAAACGAAGCCGACCTTTGGGGCGGCCGGAGTGGCGGTGGACATAGCTAACCTCGGTGTTTTGTGACGCCTCAAGCCGCTGGCGGCAAGGCGACGGAGGGGCGCTTGGCGCGCCTCTGATCAAAAAGTGCGCAATTCTAGCGATGGGCAGCGCACTTGACCAGCTTTATGCAGGGAAATACGACGAGTGCTGCGCTATGCTTCGCCGCGTTGCGCCATAGCGAATTGTTACGGTCGACAAATCGTCTGTAACGGTAAGAAAAACAGCGCATGCTGCACGGCAAAGCATAGTGCTTCTTTTAAAGAAGTCTGGGTCTGAGTAGTAGGAGTGGTTGATGGGTCAGGCAAGTGGTCAGGCGGTGGGCTCTGAGCATTCCGGGGCAAAGCCCTTGGGAATGCTGGTGGCGGCGGTCGGGGTGGTTTATGGCGATATCGGCACCAGCCCCTTGTACACCCTTAAAGAGGTGTTCTCGGGCAGCTATGGGGTGCAAGTCAACCAAGACGGTGTGTTCGGGATTCTGGCGCTGATTTTCTGGTCGCTGATCTGGGTGGTCTCGATCAAATACGTGCTGTTTATTCTGCGGGCTGACAACCAGGGCGAGGGTGGGATTATGGCCCTTACTGCGCTGGCCCGGCGTGCGGCGGCGCCCTATCCGCGGCTGCGGGTGGCGCTGGTGATACTCGGCCTGATCGGCGCCTCGCTGTTCTACGGCGACAGCATGATCACCCCGGCGATCTCGGTGTTGTCAGCAGTCGAAGGTCTGGAGCTGGCATTCGATGGGCTCGAACGCTGGGTCGTACCGCTGTCACTGATTGTATTGGTCGCGTTGTTCTTGATCCAAAAGCACGGTACGGACCGTATCGGCAAGATGTTCGGGCCGGTGATGGTGTTGTGGTTCGTGCTATTGGGAGTGCTGGGGATTCATGGCATCGTCCAGCATCCCGAAGTGCTCCATGCGCTCAATCCGGCGTGGGGCGTGCGCTTCTTCATCGTTCATCCGGGTATGGGCGTGGCAATTCTGGGGGCAGTGGTACTGGCCCTGACCGGCGCTGAAGCCTTGTATGCGGACATGGGTCACTTCGGTCGTAAGCCGATCGCTCGCGCCTGGTTCGCTCTCGTGCTGCCGGCGCTGGTGCTGAATTACTTCGGCCAGGGCGCATTGCTGCTGGAGAGCCCGGAAGCGGCGCGTAACCCGTTCTACCTGCTGGCGCCGAGTTGGGCGTTGATTCCGTTGGTAATCCTGTCGACTCTGGCCACGGTGATTGCTTCCCAGGCGGTTATCTCCGGTGCGTTCTCCCTGACCCTTCAGGCGATCCAGCTGGGTTATATACCGCGCATGCACATCCAGTACACCTCCAGCGC
>JAPLSD010000131.1 GCA_026398835.1 Pseudomonas sp. | reverse complement strand
GAGCCGCTGGAGCCGATCAGGGAAACCACTTCACCTTCGTTGGCACGCAGGGAAATGCCTTTGAGGACATGGTGAGCGGCATAGCTCTTGTGCAGAGCGTCAATCGCTACCACCGGATTTACGGAGTTGGACTGCAAGTGCAAGGGTCGTCCCTCTTGTTTTTGTAGTGGTGCCGGGCATCACAGACGGGCCGTGGTGGCTGCCGAGAATAGCCAATGGCCCATGGGGGTCAATCGAGCATTTTTTGTGCAACCGTGAAATTAAATTCAACAGTTGCCCGACGAGCCGGCAGTTTTGCTGACTATGTTTGTTGGCTATGTCTGTCGGCCAATTCCCGTTATCGTGAAAGGCATCTCTACTTGTGTGATCCCGACCTATGCGTTTCCCTTCCATGACCGCTTTGCGGGCGCTGGATGCAGTGGCCCGGCTGGGCAGCGTGTCCGACGCCGCCAGCGAGCTGAACCTCACGCCCAGCGCCATCAGCCACCAGATCAAGAGCCTGGAGCAGACCCTTGGCTTTGCCTTGACCGAGCGCACCGGGCGCAACATCCGCATTACCTGGCAGGGCGAGCGCTACGCGCGGGACATCCATTTGCTGCTGGCCAATATCCTTGAAGCGGGCCAGCGCTTCGATGGTCAACAGGTCAGCGGGCGGCTCTGTATCAGCAGCCCGGCAGGGTTTGCGACGTACTGGTTGTGTACCCATATCGCCGAGTTCCAGGAGCTTTATCCGCAGGTCGAACTGCACCTCATTTCACCGCGCACCCCGGATGACACCAGCGACAATATGGCGGATCTGTTCATTGCCTACGGCATGGGTGACTGGCCGAACCAGCACGTGCAGAAAATCGTTTCGCTGCGGTATTTCCCGGTGTGCAGCCCGCGTCTGGTCAACACCATGGGCGGTTTGAAAACCCCGGAAAACCTGGTCGGCGCGCCACTGCTGCACATGATCGATTACTCCGACTGGCGAGTCTGGCTGGCCGCCGCCGGCGCACCGAATGTGGATGTGCAACGGGGGATTGTGTTTGCCGACGCACACTTCGTGCAGTCGGCCTGCATCGCCGGGCAAGGCATTGCCATGGGCGACAACCTGATCAGCGGCGAGGCGCTGGCCAAAGGGCTGTTGGTGCGTCCGTTCGAAACCGAAATCGAATCCAACCGGGGTTATTACCTGGTCGCCGATCAGCAGAAAGTCGAGCGCCCGGTGGTGCAGGCCTTCAGTGACTGGGTCAAGTCACAGCTGGGTGGCCTGGTCGGGCTGCGCTCGGAAACCCGTCGCCCATTGAAAGCGTGAATTTTATTGTTCAATCGCCTCGAAATTTTTTGATTGTTGCAAGGCGCTGCCCGGCACTACTGTCCTGCGAATGAAGACCTGCCGATTCGCTCGATGACTGTCGGCGCAGAACAATAAGAGGAGTGAAAGATGACCACCTGTGCCCAGTCGCTGGTTCGCTTGCTTGAAGGCTACGGCGTAGACACCGTGTTCGGGATTCCCGGTGTGCACACCGTCGAACTCTACCGGGGCTTGCATGGCAGCCGTCTGCGGCACATCAGCCCGCGCCACGAGCAGGGTGCCGGTTTCATGGCCGACGGTTACGCCCGCGCCAGCGGCAAACCTGGGGTGTGTTTCATCATCACTGGCCCCGGCATGACCAACATCCTCACGGCCATGGGCCAGGCGTATGCGGATTCGGTGCCGATGCTGGTGATCTCCACCACCAACCGCCGTGAGCACCTGCGTCTCGGTCACGGGCATCTGCATGAACTGCCGGACCAGCGGGCGATGGTCGCTGGCGTCTGTGCCTTCAGCCACACCCTGCAATCGCCGGCGGAGTTGCCTGAACTGCTGGCCCGCGCTTTCGCCATTTTCAAATGCGCCCGACCACGGCCGGTGCACATCGAAATCCCGCTGGACGTGCTGGACATGTCCGCCGATGACCTCAACCTGATGCCCCGCAGCCTGCCCGGTGCTCCGGCCCCGGCGCCAGCCTCGTTGCCGGCGGCGCTGAACCTGCTCAACGAAGCGCGACGCCCGTTGATTCTGGCCGGTGGCGGGGCGCGTGACTGCGCCGAAGTCCTGCAGCAACTGGCCGAACGCCTGCAAGCGCCGGTGGCGTTGACCACCAATGCCCGAGGCTTGTTGCCGGTCGGCCACCCGCTGCTGCTCGACGGTGTGCAGTCGTCGGCCCATGGTCGGTCGTTGTTCGATGAAGCCGACGTGATCCTCGCGGTGGGTACCGAACTGGGTGAGACGGACTACGACTTTTTTGGCCTCGGGCCACTGAAGTTCAAGGCGCCGTTGATTCGTCTGGACATCGACCCGATGCAAGTCATGGGCGTGCAGCGGGCTCATGTCGGATTGGTCGGCGATGCCCGCGAAGGCTTGCAGGCGCTCTTGGCCAATGTTGCGGCACCGGTTCAGAGTGGTCGTTGGGCGCTGGACAGTGTGCAGCGGGTCAACCAGTTCGAGCGCGACAGCTGGACGGCCAAGCAACAGGGGCTGCAAGGGTTGCTCGATTTGCTGCGCGACAGCCTGGTCGATCCGCTGATCGTTGGCGATTCCACGCAACCGGTGTATCAGGGCGCGGTGGGCTATCAGTCACCGAAACCCAACAGTTGGTTCAACGCTGGAAGCGGCTACGGCACCCTCGGTTACGGCTTGCCCGCGGCGATTGGCGCCAAACTGGCCAAGCCCGAGCGTGCGGTGGTCGCCTTGGTGGGGGATGGCGGGTTGCAGTTTTCCTGCGCTGAACTGATCGCTGCTCGTGAGGCCGGCGTGGGCGTGATCATGGTGCTGTGGAACAACCAGTGCTACGCCGAAATCCGCGACTACATGCAGGCCCGCGAGATTGCGCCACTGGGTGTAGACATCATGACCCCGGACTTCGCGGCCATGGCCCGCAGCTTCCACATCGACCACCATGCGCCGAAAGGTCCAGAGGCGTTGCGTGCGTTGTTGCTGCAGCTGGCTACCACCAAGGCGCCGGTGATGATTGAACTGGATGCTGCGGTGTATCTGGCAACGGCTTGAAGCCATTAACGAAAATCCAGAGCCAGGTGATCAACTGTGGCGAGGGGGCTCTATTTCCCCGGTGAGTTCAAATTCATCGACCGAATCGCCAACTGCCCAGCCGTTTCTTCATCCACCGGCAGTGAGAAGCGAAAGGTCGCTCCCTGCCCGGGAATATCGATCAAGCGGATCTCGCGACCATGCAGTTGCAGGATCCGGTGCACGATGCGCAAGCCCAGGCCGCCATCCCGCCGGGCGCCGCCGATGTTGAACGGGCGCAGGAACAGCCCTTCGCGCAGTTCTGCGGCGATGCCGGGGCCGCTGTCGCTGATCGCGAGTTCGGCCTGGTCGCCGTTATTGCGCAAGCTCACGCTCAGTTGCCCCAGCGGCGGGCTGTGCTTGACAGCGTTGTGCAGCAGATTGCGCACCAGCTCGCGCAGCGCCCAGGGGTGGCCCAGCACCGGGCAGCTCTGCGTGTCCAGCTCGAAGTCCAGGCCGGCATCGGCGATCAGGGGCGCCAGATCCAGCGCCACTTCGCGCACGGTGTCGGCCCAGTCCTGCAGCGGCGGGTCACCCTGCTGGCGTAG
>JAPLSD010000603.1 GCA_026398835.1 Pseudomonas sp. | reverse complement strand
GCCATCTCGATGGGTTGCAAATACACCGCCCCGACTTCCAGCCCCGGACACAATTGCGGTTCCCCAATCGGGTATTCCTTGGCGTGGGCCAGGGGTGCAAGCAAGAGCAGGGCGAGTGACAACGAAAAGGGGGTACGCATGAAGTCTTCCTGGGCACTGACGAGTGAGAGCCCGAGTCTAGGAGGTCTTCTTGCGAATAATAATGATTACCGTCAATTTTTAGAGAGATACGACTACAAGGAGGCGAGAAAGCATTCGAGCACTTTTTCTTGTTGTATAGACAGGTACATGGTAATCGAAACCGGTAACGTCGCTGAGCCCCGGATGGGCTGAATCGCGCGCATTAACCCATTTCAAATTGTTACCGGACGCACCATCGTGGCGCAAAACACTGCTCCGGTAACAGTCCCCGAACGCGACTCAAAAATCTTCGACCATTTATTTGTCGCCTCGTAAGCACTGGCCCAGAAGGTTTTCAGCCGATTTGAGGACCTTTTTGAGCGGCCAATTCACAAGTTGGCCGTTTGATTGCATAGGCCTGTACGTACAAGTAGGGGTGTGTGCATAAGAGTCATGGGCGTTTTGAAGTACGCCTTCCAATAACAATAATTCTGCGCCACAAGCGCTCATATTGGTTTTAGGGATTGAATAATGAAAAAAGCATTGCTGACCCTTTCTGCGCTGACTTTATGCATGGCGACAGGCGTAGCGCTGGCCAAGGAATATAAAGAGCTGCGTTTTGGCGTTGACCCTTCCTACGCACCGTTCGAGTCCAAAGCGGCTGACGGCAGCCTTACAGGGTTCGATATCGATCTGGGTAACGCAATCTGTGCCGAGCTGAAGGTCAAGTGCAAATGGGTTGAAAGCGACTTCGACGGCACGATTCCAGGCCTGAAGGCCAACAAGTTCGACGGCGTGATCTCCTCCATGACCGTGACTCCGGCCCGTGAGAAAGTCATCGACTTCTCCAGTGAGCTGTTCTCCGGCCCGACCGCTCTGGTCTACAAGAAGGGCTCCGGCGTTTCTGACGTGGCCTCGCTCAAGGGTAAAAAAGTCGGCTACGAGCAAGGCACCATCCAGGAAGCCTACGCCAAGGCCGTGCTGGACAAGGCCGGGGTAGAAACCAAGGCCTACGCCAACCAGGACCAGGTTTACGCTGACTTGCTGTCCGGCCGCCTCGACGCCTCGATCCAGGACATGCTGCAAGCCCGGCTGGGCTTTTTGAAGTCACCGCAAGGTGCTGATTTCGAGGTCAGCAAACCGGTCGACAGCGAGTTGTTGCCCGCTAAAACGGCGGTGGGTATCGCCAAAGGCAACACAGAGCTCAAGGCCTTTATCGATAAAGGCATCCAGGCGTTACACGATAACGGCACCTACGACTCGATCCAGAAGAAACACTTCGGTGATCTGAGTCTCTACAGCGGCAAGTAAGGCCCCGGCGCCTGTCCTCAGGATGGGCGCTTTTTTATCGCTATAGGTCCCTGAATTATGTTCGAAGCACTGTTGCAGACACTCGGGCTCTCCACGTTCGGCTTGAAGGGTTTCGGCCCGCTGCTGATGCAAGGCACCTGGATGACCGTCAAATTATCGATACTGTCGCTGTTGTTGAGCGTTCTGCTCGGCCTGCTCGGCGCCAGCGCCAAGCTTTCAAGCGTCAAGCTGTTGCGTGTTC
>JAPLSD010000768.1 GCA_026398835.1 Pseudomonas sp. | reverse complement strand
GATCGCTGCGACGCCGCCGCTGACTTCCGCCGGGAACAGCTTGAAGCGGCGATAACCCAAGGCATAGCCCTCCATGATTCCGGAGGCATTGCTGATGCCTGGCAACAGCGGAATCGGGCTGTCGACGCTGGCTTCGAGCAAATCGCGAGTGATGCCCGGGGTGACGATAAATTGCGAGCCGGCCGCTTCAGCAGCGGCAAGCATAGTGCGATCAAGCACGGTGCCGGCACCGGTCACCAGCTCCGGACGCTGCTCGCGCAGCAGCTGAATCGCCTTGAGGCCGAACTGCGAACGCAGGGTCACTTCCAGGGCAGTCAAACCACCGGCCGCCAGCGCATCGGCCAGTGGCAGAATGTCCTGCTCACGGGCGATGGTGATCACCGGCAGAATCCGCGCCTTGGCGCAGAGGTCGTCGATCAGGGCAGCTTTGTCCGCCATGGAAACGGTCGGGAGTGTGTTTGTCATAGCGGCTGATCCTTGGCTCATGGGCACCAGTAAATCTCTAACGTAGGTTGCAAAAACGCGCGAATCGGCATTTCGGCGACATCGTCACCGGCCAGTGCGGCACTCAGGGTGGTCAATTTGGATTGACCGGAAATCGATAGAACAGTGACCTTCGCCGACGCCAGCAGCGCGCGGCTCATGCTCAGGCGCTGACGAGGCACGGTCGGTGCCAGCATCGGCCAGCAGCGACGCGAGCCATCAAGCTTCAGTGCTTCGCCAAGGTTCGGACTCTTGGGGAACAGCGACGCGGTATGACCGTCATCGCCCATGCCCAACACCAGCACATCAATGGGCGGTAATTCGGCCAACAAGCGATCTGCCAACTGCGCAGCTTCTTCCAGGTTTGCCGAAGCGCTGTACAGGCTCAGGAAACGCGCTTTTGCAGCCGGACCTTGAAGCAGATAGCGCTTGATCAAGCCGGCATTGCTGTCGGCATGTTCAACCGGCACCCAGCGCTCATCGGCGAGGGTAATCACCACGTTCGCCCAGTCCAGATCCTGCTTGGCCAGGTGCTGGAAAAACGCCACCGGGCTGCGTCCACCGGACACCACCAGACTCGCAGTACCGCTTTCACTGATTGCATCGCTCAGTTGCTTGGCGACCTTAAGTGCCAGGCCTTCTGCCAGCAGCACCGGGCTGCGGAACTCATGAGCGCTGACGCCCTGAGGCAGTTTGAATTCAGATATCGCCATACCACGACCTCCCATCTCGCGTAATCAATGCAATTGAGCTCATCGGCCCCCAGGACCCGGCCGCGTATGGCTTGGGCGCATCACCGGATTTTTTCCACCCGGCGATCAACTGGTCACACCACTTCCACGCGGCTTCGATTTCATCTTTACGGACAAACAGGTTCTGATTGCCGCGCATCACTTCCAGCAACAGACGCTCGTAGGCATCGGGAATCCGTGCGCTGCGATAAGTGTCGGAAAAATTCAACTGCAATGGACCGCTGCGCAGCTGCATGCCCTTGTCCAGGCCTTGTTCCTTGGTCATCACGCGCAAGGAAATACCTTCGTCCGGTTGCAGGCGAATGATCAGTTTGTTGCTGATCTGCAGGCGCTGCTCGGGGGCGAAAATGTAGTGCGACGGCTCCTTGAAGTGGATGACGATCTGCGACAATTTCTGCGGCATGCGCTTGCCGGTGCGCAGGTAAAACGGCACCCCGGCCCAACGCCAGTTGCGAATATCAGCGCGCAGGGCAACGAAGGTTTCGGTGTCGCTCTGGGTGTTGGAGTTTTCTTCCTCCAGATAGCCCGGTACCGATTTGCCTTCGCTGTGACCGGCGATGTACTGGCCGCGCACCACTTGCGTGGTCAGGCCTTCCGGACTGATCGGCGCCAGCGCCTTGAGCACTTTTACTTTCTCGTCACGGATGCTATCGGCGGACAGATCGGCTGGCGGGTCCATGGCGATCAGGCAGAGCAGTTGCAGCAGGTGATTCTGGATCATGTCCCGCAGTTGGCCGGCCTTGTCGAAATAGCCCCAACGACCTTCGATACCGACCTTCTCCGCCACGGTGATTTCCACGTGGGAGATGTAATTCTGGTTCCACTGGGTTTCGAACAAACTGTTGGCAAAGCGCAGTGCGATAAGGTTCTGCACCGTCTCTTTGCCCAGATAGTGGTCGATCCGGTAGGTGCGGTTTTCCGGGAAAAACTGCGCCACCGCATCGTTGACCTTGCGCGACGACTCGAGGTCCGAACCGATGGGCTTTTCCAGCACCACGCGGGTGTTCTCGGTCAGACCGACCTTCGACAGGTTCTCGCAGATCGCGCCGTAGACTGCCGCCGGAGTGGCGAAGTAAGCGATCACACGCTGCGCACTGCCGGCCTGTTCGGCCAGGGCGACATAATCGTCAGCCTTGAGGAAGTCGACATGCAGGTAACTCAGGCGCGCCAGGAAGCGTTCGGCCACCGCTTCGTCGAGCTCCTTGGCATCCACATAACGGCGCAGTTCGGCCTCTATGAATGCCAGATGCTGCTGCTCGCTGCCAGGCTCACGAGCCAGCGCGATAATCCGCGTGTCTTCGTGCAGCAAGCCAGCGCCATCGAGTTGATACAAGGCAGGAAACAACTTGCGAAGCGCCAGATCGCCGAGGGCGCCGAACAAGGCAAAGGTGCACGGTTCAACCGTAATCGAGGGCATGATGTTTGTTCTTTTATCAAGTTAAGCTACAAATACCTTTTTTTAAGGCATCACTCAAGTGAAAATGTAGTAATAACCACAACATTTACTCAAAATACAGATTCCGAGTGGTGGTAGGTCGAGGCCATCAGTAGGATAGGCCACCGCCACGGGCTGCTCCAAAGGCCCAATTTGCATAGCCGACCAAGGAAATCCGAATGGACCGCGTGCGAAATCTTCTGGAAACGATCCAGAAACGCCTCGAAGAATTGAACAAGGCTGAACGTAAAGTCGCCGAAGTCATCCTGCTCAACCCTCAGCAGGCGACACGCTTCAGTATTGCCGCCCTCGCCCAGGCCGCTTCGGTCAGCGAGCCGACGGTCAACCGTTTCTGCCGCTCGTTCGGCGTCAGCGGCTACCCGGAACTTAAACTGCAGCTGGCCCAGAGCCTGGCCAGCGGCGCGGCGTATGTCAGCCGTGCTGTAGAGGCCGACGATAATCCTGAGGCCTACACCCAGAAAATCTTCGGCAGCGCCATCGCGTCCCTGGACAGCGCCTGTCAGGCGCTGGACCCGAACCTGATCAGCCGCGCCGTCGATCTGTTGATTCAGGCCCGGCAGATCCACTTCTTCGGCCTCGGAGCTTCTGCACCCGTGGCTCTGGATGCGCAGCACAAGTTCTTCCGCTTCAACCTGGCCGTCACCGCCCATGCCGACGTGTTGATGCAGCGGATGATTGCTTCAGTGGCCCATACCGGCGAGTTGTTCGTGATCATTTCCTATACCGGCCGCACCCGCGAACTGGTGGAAGTGGCGCGCATCGCCCGGGAGAACGGCGCTTCGGTACTCGGCCTGACCGCCGCCGGCTCGCCGCTGGCCAAAGCCAGCACCCTGAGCCTGAACATCCCGCTGCCGGAAGACACCGACATCTACATGCCGATGACCTCGCGGATCATCCAGCT
>JAPLSD010000181.1 GCA_026398835.1 Pseudomonas sp. | reverse complement strand
CGGCTGAACTTTCCGACTCAGTTGTCGGCACGGTGGCGCATTGTAACGGAAAGCCGAGCGCTATGCTCGGCCTCCCCGACAGACACTCATCATCGCAAATTCCTTGCGCAGCACTCAGGTCGCCGCCACCTTTACCGGCACGCCGTTCAACGCCGCATTGCCCGAAAGCTCATCCAGCTGTCGCTCATCAGTAAGGTCATTGGCGCTGGCACCCGGCTGGCCGGAAGCGATTCCCATCTGCACGCCAGGCCGTGCATGCCCCCAACCATGGGGCAGACTGACCACACCCGGCATCATCTCAACGCTGGCCAGCACTTCGACTTCGATCGCGCCGACTCTCGAGCTGACACGCACCCGCTGCCCATCACTGAGGCCGCGGCTGGCCAGGTCATCCGGGTGCATCAGTAACTGATGACGTGGCTTGCCTTTCACCAGACGGTGATAGTTGTGCATCCAGGAATTGTTACTGCGCACATGCCGACGCCCGATCATCAACAACTCGTCAGCCAATGGCGCTTGCAGCGCAGCAAAACGCTCCAGGTCTGCCAGTATCGCCGCCGGTGCTGCTTGAACGCGCTGATTCGCGGTCTTCAAACGCGGCCCGAGATTTGCGTTGAGTGGCCCCAGATCAATCCCGTGAGGATGATCGAACAAGGTCGCGACAGACAACTGATGCGTTGAAGCATCGCCATACAGGCCGGCACGCAAACCTCGGTCGATCATCTGCGCCGGAGCAATGGTCGGCTTCAGTTCTTTACCGGTCTTCGCTGCAAAGGCCTGTGCCAGTCCGACAAATATTTCCCAGTCGTGCAACGCACCTTCAGGCTTGGCCAGAATCGCCCGATTGAAACGACTGACGTTACGCACCGCGAACATATTGAAAGTGGTGTCGTAGTGATCGTTCTCCAGTGCCGACGTCGACGGCAGGATCAGGTCGGCATAACGGGTGGTTTCATTGATGTACAAGTCGATGCTGAGCATGAAGTCCAGACCGTCCAGCGCCTGTTCCAGTTGCCGACCATTGGGCGTGGACAGCACCGGATTTCCGGCCACCGTGATCAGTGCTCGCACCTGCCCTTCGCCTTCGGTGAGCATTTCTTCGGCCAGCGCCGATACCGGCAACTCGCCGCCGTACTCCGGACGCCCTGAGACCCGGCTTTGCCAGCGATTGAAATGCCCACCCGAAGTAGAAGCCACCAGGTCCACCGCAGGCTCCGTGCACAGCGCACCACCCACCCGGTCGAGATTTCCGGTTACCAGATTGATTAACTGCACCAGCCAGTGGCACAAGGTGCCGAACGACTGGGTGGAGACACCCATCCGGCCATAGCAGACCGCTTTGTCCGCCGCTGCGAAGTCCCGCGCCAACTGGCGGATCTGCCCGGCAGGGACGGCGCAAAGTGAGCTCATCGCCTCGGGAGTGAAGCGGCTGATCGCCTGGCGGACCTCGTCCAGCCCCTCCACCGGCAAGTGGCTCTCACGGGTCAGTCCCTCATCGAACAAGGTGTTGAGCAACCCGAACAACAACGCAGCATCGCCACCTGGGCGGACAAACAGATGTTGATCGGCGATGGCTGCCGTTTCGCTGCGTCGAGGATCGACCACCACAACCTTGCCACCCCGCGCCTGGATCGCCTTCAAGCGCTTCTCCACATCCGGCACAGTCATGATGCTGCCGTTGGAGGCCAACGGATTGCCACCCAGAATCAGCATGAAATCGGTGTGATCGATGTCCGGAATGGGCAGCAACAAGCCGTGGCCGTACATCAAATAGCTACTCAGGTGCTGGGGCAATTGGTCGACCGAGGTGGCGGAAAACCGGTTGCGGGTTTTCAGCAGACCGAGAAAGTAATTGCTGTGGGTCATCAGCCCATAGTTGTGCACGCTGGGGTTGCCCTGATAGACCGCCACGGCGTTCTGTCCATGGAGCTCCTGAATCGCCCCGAGCCGCTCGGCCACCAGCGCAAATGCTGCATCCCACTCGATCGGCTGCCATTCGTTGCCGACCCTGAGCATGGGTTGGTGCAGGCGGTCCGGGTCGTTCTGGATATCCTGCAGCGCTACCGCTTTGGGGCAGATATGACCGCGACTGAAGCTGTCCTGCGGATCCCCCTTGATCGAGGTGATCTGCACGGCAGCGCCGTCGACTGCAGTGGTTTCGATGGTCAAACCACAGATGGCTTCACACAGATGGCAAGCACGGTGATGGAGAGTCTTGGTCATGGCCAGCCTCTATTTTATTCGGAGCGGCCAGCGTCAGGCCGCGAGAACAAAACTATGGCGCCTGACCGGCCACTGCACCAGAGACGTTCGTTTTGTGAATCCAGAGGCATCAGGCCAACCGATACCAGCCAGCCACCCTTCAGCTCAACGGAAGCCCGAACGGGGTCTTCAGCTGAACTTCCTCAATGGTTTCGATCTGCTCATGGGCCACATGGACCCCGGTAAGTTCGCCGATCAATCGCCAGTGCTCGTCGAGCCCGGTACTGATGGTTGCCATGCGGTCGATCATGCGCCGACCCGCGGCTTTGGTCACTTCGTCCTCACTGCGCAGCAACTCGAAAGACATCGAGGTCACGGAGGCGGTGAGGTGGGTCAGGGAGCGCGCCATCAGTCCCAGTAACTCCATTAATTGCTGCTCTTTTGATTCCATTCCAGAAACTCCCTGTATCGCCCATGACACTTTCACAGCCTAGCACCTTGTGCCAGGAAATGTTTCAGCTGGGGCAGCCTTACCGAGACTGCCTGCAAAAACCCCCGCCTGACCAGTCAGAAACCGACCATTACGGCGCTTTGCCCGTCCCGTTTGATTGCCAAGCCGCGCGAGGGCAGTGTACAAATGGCGGGCTGCAGTCAGGAAACAGGCTTCAAAAGCGCTACCGCGACATCCTCGTAGCACCTCTGAACTCCCCTAAGAACCGTAGCCCTATTGGTAAGACGCGACATTTAATGTCAAGATCGCGCCTTCCCCTATTTCGTCGCCCCGTGCGGCTTTCGCCGCAGGTCTCGCCCGTTTTTCAATTAAACAAGGCTTTGAGTATCTGCGGTCTGTTGCAAAAAGGTAGTTAATGATGAGCGCAAGGCACTTTCTCTCCCTGATGGATTGCACGCCCGAAGAGCTGGTCAGCGTGATTCGTCGAGGCATCGAGCTGAAGGACCTGCGTAATCGCGGCGTCCTCTTCGAGCCATTGAAAAACCGCGTTCTCGGGATGATTTTCGAGAAGTCCTCGACCCGTACCCGCCTCTCCTTCGAAGCCGGCATGATCCAGCTGGGTGGCCAAGCGATCTTTCTATCGCCACGCGATACTCAATTGGGTCGTGGCGAGCCGATTGGCGATTGCGCCATCGTCATGTCGCGCATGCTCGACGCTGTGATGATCCGCACCTTCGCCCATAGCACTCTGACCGAATTCGCCGCCAATTCCCGCGTGCCCGTGATAAACGGCCTGTCCGACGACCTGCATCCGTGCCAGTTACTGGCCGACATGCAAACCTTCCTCGAACATCGCGGCTCGATCCAGGGCAAGACCGTTGCCTGGATCGGCGACGGCAACAACATGTGCAACAGCTATATAGAGGCCGCCATTCAATTCGACTTCCAACTGCGCATCGCCTGCCCGCAAGGTTACGAGCCGAACCCTGAGTTCGTCGCCAAGGCCGGCGATCGCGTGACCATCGTCCGCGATCCTCGGGATGCAGTGATCGGCGCTCATCTGGTCAGCACTGACGTCTGGACCTCCATGGGCCAGGAAGAGGAAACCGCCAAGCGCCTCGCGCTGTTCGCCCCCTTCCAGGTGACTCGCGCCCTGCTCGACATGGCCGCACCGGACGTGCTTTTCATGCACTGTCTACCCGCTCACCGTGGCGAGGAGATCAGTCTCGACCTGCTCGACGATCAGCGCTCTGTCGCTTGGGATCAGGCGGAAAACCGTCTTCACGCACAAAAAGCCCTGCTCGAGTTTCTGGTCGAGCCGGCGTACCACCACGCATGAGCCAGCCATTACTGCTTAACCTGCGTAATCTGGCCTGCGGCTACCAAGACCAACGGGTCGTGCAGAATCTGAACCTGCACCTCAATGCCGGGGATATCGGTTGCCTGCTCGGCTCGTCCGGTTGTGGCAAAACCACCACCCTGCGAGCGATTGCCGGTTTCGAGCCAGTGCACGAAGGTGAAATCAAACTGGCCGGAGAAGTCATCTCAAGCGCCGGTTTCACCCTGGCGCCGGAGAAGCGTCGGATCGGCATGGTGTTCCAGGACTACGCGCTGTTTCCGCACTTGAGCGTGGCCGACAACATCGCCTTCGGGATTCGCAAACATCCGCAAAAGGATCGCGTGACCGAAGAACTGCTCGAACTGGTCAACCTGAAAAACCTCGGCAAGCGCTTCCCCCACGAACTGTCCGGTGGTCAGCAGCAGCGCGTCGCGCTGGCTCGCGCACTGGCGCCAGAACCGCAACTGCTGTTGCTCGACGAACCCTTTTCCAACCTCGACGGCGAACTGCGACGCAAGCTCAGCCATGAGGTGCGGGACATTCTCAAGGCCCGTGGCACCAGCGCGATTCTGGTGACCCACGATCAGGAAGAAGCCTTCGCGGTCAGCGACCACGTCGGCGTCTTCAAGGAAGGTCGGCTGGAGCAGTGGGACACGCCGTACAACCTCTACCACGAGCCGTTCACCCCCTTTGTCGCGAGCTTTATCGGTCAGGGTTATTTCATTCGCGGCCAGTTGCTGAGCCCGGAATCGGTGCAGACCGAACTGGGTGTACTGCGAGGCAATCGCGCCTATACATGGCCGATTGGCGGTGCCGTCGACGTGCTGTTGCGTCCGGACGATATCGTCTATGCACCGGACAGCGAGCTGAAAGCACGAATCACCGGCAAGACTTTCCTCGGTGCTTCGACCTTGTATCGCCTGCAGTTGCCGACCGGCAGCCAGTTGGAATCGATCTTCCCAAGTCACGCTGATCATCGGGTCGGGGCGGACGTCGGGATTCGTGTCGCGGCAGAACATCTGGTGTTGTTTCAAGCGTCCGGCAGTACGGCGGCGCAGATTCCAGTAGTGGAATCCGGTGTACGCCGGCATAGCACCGCCAGTTGATGTTTTTGTAGGAGCCGGGCTTGCCCGTGATGAACGATGACGCGGTATTTCAGAGAAAACGCGGCGTCTGCATCGCGGGCAAGCCCGGCTCCTACAGGTCAGCCTCTATCCCAGCATCAACTTCCCACTCGCCACCAACGTAGCATTCCCGCCGATCTTCACTCGATCTCCTTCCAGACGACAGAACAACTCGCCACCGCGCGCCGAACATTGATACGCCGTCAGGCTCGATTTGCCCAAGCGTTGCGACCAGTACGGGATAAGGCTGCAATGGGTCGATCCGGTCACAGGATCTTCGTTGATTCCTATCGCCGGGGCGAAATAGCGTGAGACGAAATCATGTCGAGTCCCTCGCGCTGTAACGATCGCTCCTGGCCACGGCAGTTTCGCCAACGCAGTCATGTCCGGCTTGCAATCAAGCACTGCCTGCTCGGACGCCAGCACCACAAACAATTCGTTGCTGCCCAATACGTCGACCGCCTCAACCCCCAGCGCGCGCTCTACATCCAGCGTCACCCCAACCTCGCGGGGCACAATCGCCGGAAAATCCAGCCACAGACGCTCGCCTTCGCGGCTGACGCTCAAGGGGCCGGACTTGCTGATGAAGTCCAGTCGCTCAACCGGCTCCTTATACACCTCAAACAAGACATGGGCGCTGGCCAGGGTGGCATGGCCACACAGCGGCACCTCAGTGGTGGGTGTGAACCAGCGGATATGCCACCCCTGACCTTCGCGTACCACAAAAGCGGTTTCTGCCAGATTGTGCTCGGCGGCAATCTTCTGCATCAACTCATCGGCGAGCCACGCGTCGAGCCGATAGACCATTGCCGGGTTGCCACTGAATGGCCGATCACTGAACGCGTCGACCTGATGAAACTCAAGTTGCATGACCACACCTCTCCTTGAATATGCGACAGCGAGCATGCGCCGGGACGCTATCTGAGGCTAGTCACAGAAAAGGGTTATTTGCGCCATACAGCGACGTTTCAAGCCATCAAGCCCGACCAATATCGGCGAACTTCGCCTGGGTATGCTCGGCCAGTACCGCAGCTGATAGCTCGACCTCAAGGCCCCGACGCCCCGCGCTGACAAAAATACTGGCGAAGGGTTGAGCGCTGTTATCGACGAAGGTTCGCAAACGCTTTTTCTGCCCCAAGGGGCTGATCCCACCCAGCAGGTAACCGGTCGCCCGTTGCGCGGCGGCCGGGTCAGCCATCTCGACTTTCTTCACTCCCGCAGCATGGGCCAGTGCCTTCAGATCCAGACTTCCGACGACCGGCACCACCGCCACCAATAATTCGCCCTTTTCACTGGAGGCCAACAGCGTCTTGAACACCTGAGCCGGATCGAGCCCAAGCTTTTCCGCGGCCTCCAGACCATAGGAAGCAGCCTTCGGATCATGTTCGTAACTGTGCACCCGATGTTCAGCTCGAACTTTTTTCAACAAATCCAATGCAGGTGTCATGGCGGCTCCGGGCTTGGCCAATGGAGAAAAACGCTGATGGAAGATTCTAGGCCATCAGTCGATAAAAGGCTCTATTGCACCGCCGTTACGCCAGCTCACTGTTGAATCCATTGGTCATCATCCTGCTCATTGACAGCGTTTTCTCACGCCCGCAACGCGATCATTCTGACGGTTAATAGTTTAAAAATGACTGATGGTTCACTTTCGACCTTTGACATCAGTGTTTCTTGTCTATATTTTTTCGAATCTGAATATGGATCCAACCGCTCCAAAGTCGTACCCGGCAGCAAGCCGAGACAAAGATGGGGATTCTT